>NZ_CAXBCJ010000011.1:0-204730 GCF_963974565.1 uncultured Imperialibacter sp.
CCTTGTTATGGATACTTTACTACTTGATCGAAACAAAATTATATACACATGAAAACAGGTTTGGCTTTATCGGGGGGCGGCGCAAGGGGTATTGCCCATCTTGGGGTAGTGAAAGCGATGTTGGAAAAAGGCATTCACTTTGACGTGATTTCGGGCACATCGGCAGGTGCCGTGGCTGGCTTGTTCCTGGCCAAAGGCTATTCTCCCGACGAGGCCCTGGAAATCTTCACCAGAACAAGCGTGTACAAATTCCTCAGGCCTGCCATCAACATAAGGGGGCTGTTCAAAATAGGCAGCGTAGAATCGATCATAAAACCCTATTTTGGAGAAGCAGTTTTTACTGACCTGGAAACACCTTTTTACGTGTCTGCTACTAACGTGAGGACAGGTAAAATACGGGTGTTTTCAGCGGGAGAGCTCATGCGCCCCGTGCTGGCGTCGTGTTGCATTCCGGTGGTGTACGAGCCCATGGCTATTGACAATGAGCTATACATGGATGGGGGCGTGGTAAACAACCTGCCGGTGGAACCATTGCTGGGCAATGTCGACAGAATTGTGGGCGTTCATTGTAACCCTATTTCTGATCAATACCAGGGGCGCAATATGCGGCGCCTGATGGAACGTAGCTTGCTGCTTGCCATCAACGAGAATGTTGCGGCAAGAAAGCCCAAATGCGATTTGTTTATTGAGCCAACCGAGCTAAAAAACTTTCATGTGTTCGACTTTAGAAAAGCCAAACAAATTTTTCAGGTGGGTTACGACTATGCCTCCGACCTTCTTTCCAACAAATCCGTGTTGTCGAAATTGAAACAGGACGTATCTTGAGGATATAAACAACATCTGACCTGATGAGAGCGGTTTTTAGATTTATGTTTTGGCTTTTGGGCTGGGAGGCTGTGGGTACAAAGCCCACGGATAAAAAATTCATCATTATAGTGGCCCCTCATACCAGCTTCTGGGACTTTTTTGTGGGTGTAGCTGCCCGCTCTATTTTTCGGCTGGACACAAAATATTTAGGTAAAAAAGAGCTTTTCTGGTTTCCCCTGAGCGTAATCCTTCGCTGGCTGGGTGGTTATCCTGTCGACAGAACCAATGCCGCCGGCCTTGTGGAGTCGGTGGTTGACCTGTTTAACTCAAAGGATGCATTCTCGATTGCGCTGGCACCAGAAGGAACCAGGAAGAAAGTTGAGAGACTTAAAACAGGGTTTTGGAGGATTGCCAAAGCTGCCAATATCCCGATCATTTTGGTGAGCTTTGATTTTAAGCGAAAAAGAGTGGAAATGCTTGAGCCTTTTATGCCTGGAGAAATGGAAACGGACATGGAACGAATCATGGCTTACTACAGGGGCATTACAGGCAAGCGGCCCGGGCAGGATTTAAGGTAACACAGTGCGTTTGGATTTTTCCCCTGTCAAAACGTTTAAGCAACATCAGCCTTCTGCATATCGCTAAGCAATTCTTTTTCTGTCAATATAGGGGCCAAACTCATTCGGGCTGTTAGACCATTATTCTATTTCAACTTATTGACATTAATAGTGGAATAGTACCAACCCCACAACCGTAGCTAACGTTATTGATTTTTATCCACCTCCTTTAGAGGTAGGTTTTTTTTGACCGACCGTCAAGAGCTTTTTTTAATAACAAACAAACATCTATGAACAACTCTACAAGAAAGTTGGGCCTGTTGACGGCCCTGGCATTTTTATGTGTCACTGGTCTTTTTGCGCAGGGAATCACCTTGCCGCCTAGTGGCGACAACCAAAAATCAATTGTTACCCAGTACATAGGCTCTATTGCCTCTGTGACCATCAACTACAATAGCCCTGACGTTACTGCTCCTAATGGTGCCGACAGAAAAGGTAAAATATGGGGCCAGCTTGAGCCCTACGGACTCAACAACCTTGGCTTTGGTACCAGCACAGCTTCTCCCTGGAGAGCTGGCGCCAACCAGAATACAACGATTACCTTTTCTCACGACATGGAAGTAGAGGGCAAAGCGATAAAGGCAGGCACCTACGGGCTTCATATGATTATCGAGAAAGACAAGCCATGGACACTTATCCTTTCCAACAACTCAACAGCCTGGGGAAGCTATTTCTACGATGCCAAAGACGACGCCCTGAGGGTGGAAGTGCAGCCAAAAGGGGCTCCTTACCATGAGTGGTTAAGCTATGAGTTCATCGACAGGCAGCCCGAGTTTACCGTGGCAGCACTGTATTGGGATGAGTTGATGGTGCCTTTCAAAATATCGGTGCCAAACATGAACGACTTATACCTGGCAAAAATCAGGGAAGAGATGGAGAATGCTCCGGGCTTCAACTGGCAAAATAGGGTAGCTGCGGTGCAGTTTTGCTTATCGAAAAACATCAATCTGCAGGAGGCCCTTACCTGGGCGGAAGCGGCTTCAACCAACTCTTTTATTGGCGAAGAGAACTTCACCACCCTTTCTGCCAAGGCAGGTGTGCTAACGGCGTTGGGTAAAAAGGAGGAGGCTGCGAATGTAATGGACAAAGCCATTAACCATCCAACGGCAAGCGTTTTCCAGGTACATGCCTACGGTCGTCAGCTGATCTCTCAGGGAGAAAAGCAAAAGGCCCTGGAGGTGTTCCAGTTCAATGCTAAAAAGAACCCAAAAACATGGCCGGTGAACTTCGGGCTGGCCCGTGGATACTCCGCTGTGGGTAACTACAAATCGGCGCTTAAATACGCTAAGCTAGCATTAGCCAACGCCCCTGATCAGCCCAACAAAGATGCGCTTACTGCGGGCATAGCCAAGCTGGAAAAAGGAGAGGATATTAACTAAAGGAGGCTATTTTAAAGTCTTTAGCCCACTAAAACAAGAAAGGCCCGAACCCGGGCCTTTCTTGTTTTACATCAGTAGCGACTATTTCATATTATGAAAATAGTTCTGCACATCGTCGTCTTCATCGAACTTTTCAAAAATCTTTTGAACTTCGGCTTCTTGCTCTTCAGTCAGCTCTTTGGTGTCGACCGGAATGCGTTCAAACTCGGAGTTCACTATTTCATATCCCTTTTCTTCCAGGTAGTGCTGAATAGCGCCATATGATTCGAAAGTGCCATACAGCACCACGTTTTCCTCTTCGGCTTCCACTTCTTCCACGCCCAGATCTATCATTTCCAGTTCCAGCTCTTCCAGGTCAACGTTTTCAGGGGTCACAATTTTGAAAACGCTTTTTCTGTCAAAAAGGAAATCAAGGCAGCCACTGGTACCAAGCGAGCCGCCGTATTTGGTAAAGGCATGTCTTACGTTGGCCACGGTTCTGGTGGGGTTGTCAGTGGCAGTTTCTACCACTATCGCCACGCCATAGGGGCCATAGCCCTCGTAAACCACCTCTTTGTAATCTTTTTCCTCTTTGGAAATCGCCCTTTTAATCGCCCTGTCGATGTTGTCTTTGGGCATGTTGGCGGCCTTGGCATTTTGGATCAGGGCACGAAGCCTGGAGTTTGTGCTGGGATCGGGGCCGCTCGCCTTCACGGCAATAACGATGTCTTTGCCTATTCTGGTGAATGTTTTAGCCATTTGGCCCCACCTTTTGAATTTTCTGGCTTTCCTGAATTCAAATGCTCTTCCCATATATGTCTATTTCAAAAATCAGATGCGAACCGCAAAACTAGTGTTTTTCCAAATTTTTGCATTTTCTATTTCAATATTCTTCTCCGAATCAAGCCTGTTTAATACTACTTGTCCGTTTCTTAATTTGCAGCGATTCCCAGATTTAGATTGTATACCCTCCGTCGGCCACAAACACACCACCAGTGGTATAGCTGGAAGCTTCGGAGGCCAGATACAGCGCCAGTCCTGCCATTTCATCTGACTGACCAATTCTCGAAATAGGGAGCTCTTTGATCATTTTGTTGAGAATGGCCTCGTTGGCCCAAAGACCCTGGCTGAACTTGGTTTGGATCAGCCCCGGACAGATGACGTTGGCCCTGATGCCAGCTGCGCCCCATTCCCGTGCAAACACCTTTGTGAGCGAAATAAGTGCGGCCTTGCTTACCGCATACATGCCCATGAATGGCTCAGGGCTGAGGCCTTCAATACTACTGATGTTGATAATAGAGCCGCCTCCACGTTGTTTCATGATGGGAAAAGCCAGCTTGCTTAGCATAAAGGGGCCCTTTACATTCACCTGCATGATTTTGTCAAAGGCGGCTTCATCTGTTTGCACTACAGGGCCAAACACCGGATTGGTGGCTGCGTTGTTGATGATAATGTCGACGCCTCCAAATGCTTTTTCCGTCGCCTTCAGCAGGTTTTCCAAATCACCTTTGTCGCCGGCATTGGCAGCTACGCCTATGGCTTCAATGCCCTCTGCCTTTAGTTTTTCGGCGACCTCTTTTACTGCGTCCTGTTTGCGACCGCTCACAACTACTTTCGCTCCTGCTTGCCCGAGAGCCAGGGCCATGGCTTCACCAATACCTTTGCTGGCCCCGGTAATCACAGCTACTTTTCCATCGAGCCTGAATTTTTCCTGAATAGTCATTAGACATCTTTTTAGGGGAAGATAGCTAAATAATACAGCCATAGCATGAATTTGCTCCATTTAAAGTCGAATCATGCCTTTGATTGGGCAGTGTACAATTTGTTGCTGCGAAATACCTATTTTCGGCAACAATGAAAGACAAGATCAACGACATAGAGCCGAAACTCGGTTTGTTCGACACCACCATGATAGTGGTTAGCCTGGTGATAGGTATAGGTATTTTCCGCACGCCCTCTCTGGTAGCCAATGCGGCAGGCTCCGAGTCTGCTTTCTTTCTCGCCTGGGTAATAGGCGGTGTAATAGCGCTGTTCGGGGGCTTGACGTATGCTGAAATTGGTTGCCGGAAGCCCATGGCTGGAGGCTACTATAAGATCGTGTCAGAAAGTTTCCACCCTGCGCTGGCCTTTATGCTCAACTGGATAGGAATTATTCTGGTGCAGGGTGCTGGTATGGCTGCAGTGGCGATACTTGGCTCGGAATATATCCAACCTTTTATTCCTCTGGACTTCTTTCAGGGCGAAACAGGCCTTCAGTGGCTTGCCGGAATGATCATCTTGCTACTGTTTCTTATCAATTTTGCTGGGCTTAAGATGGGAGCCAGGGTATTGAATGCAATTACGGTGATCAAGATTGTGATGATCTTGCTTTTTAGCCTTTTGGGGCTTCTTGCACCGGAAGTGGCACCGGTTGCTGTTAAAGCAGAGCCTTCCGCATTCAATTTCGCAGGCATTGGCATCGCTCTGATATCCGTCTTTTATACCTGTGGTGGCTATCAGTCGATCATGAATATGGGTGGCGACGTGATCAATCCCAGAAAGAATTTTCCGAGGGCGGTGATAGGGGGGGTGGCCATTATATTCTTTCTCTATTTGTCCATCAACGTGGGTTACGTGGCGGTACTCGGCTTTGAAGGGGTTAAGTCTGCCAACCTCATTGCAGCCGACATGGCTGAGGTGGTGTTTGGCGAAGTGGGAAGAAGGATAGTGTCTGTCACCATCTTTATTTCTGTGCTGGGCTTTATCAATGCCACCCTGATGCAGCTACCCAGGGCCTACCACGCCATGGCCCAGGACGATGCCGTTCCCCGGCTGTTTATGAAAGTTAACCCAAAAACACAGGTGCAGGAGTTTGCTCTGTCGATATTTACCGGTCTGGTGCTGTTCTTCATCATTACCCAGGGCAAGTTCGATCAGATCATCAACCTGGTGATGTTCAATGATACGTTGATATTGGCAACGGCGGCGGCTGCCATTTTTGTGCTCCGGAAAAAGATGAAAGACGAGTCGTACAATGGATTCAAGGTGCCACTCTATCCGGTCATTCCGGCAGTGTTCATACTTTTTCTCCTCATCGTTTCTTTTAATGCTCTTTTGGAAAACCCGATGGCGGCCCTGGTGAGTACCTTGTTTTTGTTAGCCGGATTTCCCATTTTTCTGCTGTTAAGAAAAGTCAATTCAAAGAAAGACCAATGATCGAGATTACCAGCATAGGGCAGATGGAGGCCTTGGTGGGGCAGGAGATAGGAACGTCTGACTGGCTGAAAATAGATCAGGACATGATCAATGCTTTTGCAACTGCTACGGGCGACCACCAGTGGATCCATGTGGACACTGCCAGGGCCGCTGCTTCAGCCTTTGGCAGCACCATCGTTCATGGCTTCTTCCTGCTATCTCTTCTTCCCAAGCTGAAGTCGCAACTTGTCGAGTTTAAGCTTGGTAGTATGACAATTAACTATGGCAGCGAGAAGGTGAGATTTCTTGCTCCCGTGCCTGTAAACTCAAGGGTACGGTTGAAAACAAAACTGTTGAAAATTGAGGTGGCCGCTTCGGGCATCAAGCTGTTCACCAAAAATAACCTGGAGTTGGCGGGGAGCACGAAAGATGCTCTTGTTGCGGAAACTATTACCCTGCTGAAGGCATAAAAAAAGGCTCACCAGGTGAGCCTCATATTTAACGTCTTTCATTCCGTTATACTTTCTTAAACGCAAGAACTTTCTGTCTTAAATGCGCTTTGTCAGAGGTTATGGCTGGATCAGAATATATTTTCGAAGAGAGCTCAGCGATTACTGCTTTGTCAAAACCAAGCCTTGTAGCTATTTCCTGGCAATAGTTAATCTCACTGTAATATACCTCTCTGTCAACTTTCATCAACAACACCAAATCATAAAGTAGCTCAAATTTCTGGTCGTCATTTAACGAGTCCATATCTACCTTTTCCGGACGCAGAATCAACTCCTCTATCTCCCTCTCACTTATTTTGTGTGCCTTCCCAATAGACAGTATTAAATGCTTCTCATTATCTGAAAAGTCATGGTCAACAAGTGCGAGTCCTATCAGGGCACTCAGGTGTTTTCTAACATTCATTAGTCTGTCGTTTTAGAGTGAACTTGTTCAGATGAACAATTTACTGTGTAATAATCGCAAATTGTAATCTTTGTCTGCAAAATTTATTGTTACTTTTTTTCAAATTATAAATTTTGCAACAAACCATATGACTATTTATATAGCCAAATGCTCTTCACCCTTAAATATCTTTAGTTTCGAGCTTTAACTCAAAAAACTCCAGGTTATCATACACTACAGCATGAAGCAACTTGTCGGTTTCGGTTACTTTTGTTATGATCTGTATCTGCACGATGTCCCGTAGGCGAGTTTTCGAGAAAGTTTTCCTCTAAAAGTACAAAATATTTCTGTCTGTACTTTTAGAGAATTATTATTTGGAGGCCATCTTCTTTTTTCCTCTGAAGATTTCTACGATCATCATTCCCAAATGATTTAAGTCTCTGATTGCTGATTTTACTCTCATGATTTCTATTTTTTTGACAAAAGTATGATCTATTAAAATGTTGGTGGGTAAAAAGCGACCAACCCGAGCTTTGCTTAGATGAAGCGCACGTGGCAGCCGCCGAAAGCTCATTAGATAGAGTGATTCTTCTTTCTTTTCCCTCTGAACATTTCAACGATCATTAATCCCAGGTGATTGAAGTCGGCAAATCTGTGTTGAATTCTCATAGCTGTAAAGTTTTTTGTTTTTTGATATTTCAAAGGTAGGTTGCCTCAAACCAGCGTATTTGCTCATTTAAAGTGAAGTATTATCGGTGTAAGGTTTTACGTGATTCTTGCCAAATAGAAAGGCGCTGGCGTTGAAATAGAGCAAGTATTGGCTGTTGAGTACCATTAAATGCCTTTTTCTATGAATGTAATTTTTTGTGTCTCTCATACATTTTTAGAGATAAAATGGAAGATCGAACCAAATCTTACCTTTTATGGGCGAAATGGAGATAATCCTGAAAGGGCAGTCTTCACTTTTGTTCGAAGTAACTATCTTAGCAGCCGAATAAATCAATCCGCTTTTTCATGCCTAAAGGCTATCACGAAATTCTCAAAGACGTAAAATCTAATACCTATGCTCCCATCTATTGGCTCCAGGGAGAAGAACCCTTCTTTATTGATTCTATAGCCGACTATATTGAACAGCATGCGCTCGATGAGGGGCTCAAGGGTTTTAACCAAACAGTTCTCTACGGCAAGGAAAATAAGATCATAGATATTTTGAACCACGCCAGGCAGTTTCCGATGATGGCGGAGCGACGGGTGGTGCTTGTGAAAGAAGCCCAGGATATTGCCGATTTGAATAGAGAGGAAGGCGAAAAAGCCCTTACTGCTTATCTGGAAAAGCCCAACATAAGCACCGTGCTGGTGTTCTGTTACAAATACAAAACAATTGATGCCCGGAAAAAGCTGGCCAAGGAATTGGAGAAAGCCTGCGTGGTGCTGGCTGAGAAAAGGATTTACGACAACAAGGTGCCCGACTGGATCAAGGTGTTTGCTGCCGACCTTCAGCTAAAACTGAGCGAAAAGGCCGTGTATATGCTTTCCGAGCACATTGGTAACAACCTGGAAAGGATACATAACGAGCTGAAGAAAGTGAAGGTAAACCTGCCTGGCGATACGGTGGTGGACGAGCATCATATCCAGCGGTTTGTCGGGATCAGCAAAGATTTTAACGAATTTGAGCTCCAGAAGGCCATTGGCATGAAAGACCATAAAAAAGCCTTTCAAATAGTACAGTATTTTGGGGCCAACACAAAGAGTCACCCTGTTATCCCCCTTTTGGTGATTCTGTTTACTTATTTCACCAAGCTGCTGCTACTGCACAAAAATAACCAGGCGTCGGACGACGAACTTGCACGAAAAATAGGAGTTTCTCCGTTCTTTGTGAAAGAATACAAGGTGGCGGCCAGGAATTACAGCGCTATGATGGTTATTCGCAATATCCATTTGCTGAAAAATGCTGACCTTCAGGTAAAGGGCGTTACCAGCAATTCTATAAGTGAAGAGGATTTAATGAAAGAATTGGTATACAAGTTGATGCATTAAATCGTTCAAGGGGTTAAACCTACTTTCAAGTGATCAAACAGATAAGGACAGGTATTCTAATATTGATGGTAACGACGTTAGCAGGTGGCTTCGAGCTCCTGCTGGCCCAAACATCCATCAGCGACTCCCGTGAAGGGAATTTTTACCAACAAGGGGTGAGCTTGTTCAATCAGAACAAGTATGCCGCTGCCCGAAAGTCGTTCGAGGCCTATTTAAAGGCAGACCCGAGTGGTTCGAATGTGGCCGATGCGCTCTATTTTCAGGCCTTTTGCGGACTTTCACTACAGCACGCCGATGCAGAGGGTCTTTTTGAGAGGTTTCTGACAGAATATCCGAACCACCCAAGGGCGCTTACCGGTTACTACGAGGTTGGTAACTTCTATTACCGACAGGAAAACTACGGCAAGGCAGCAGAGTTTTATGCCAAAGCCAAACCTGAGCGCCTCCCCACCGCCGAAAGACCTGAATTTTACTTCCATTGGGGTTTTTCGCTTTTCACACTGAAGAAGTTCGAAGAAGCCTTGCCACATTTTAATCTGGTGAAGAAGTCGGATGGAGAATATAAAGCGCCAGCCTATTACTACGCAGGCTATATCTACTTCCAGCTCAAGCAATACGACGATGCCCTGACAGACCTTAGACTGGCGGGAGAAAGCGACGGCTATGAAACGATTGTTCCTGAGCTGGTGGCTGCCACACTGTACCGAAAGAATGATTTTAAAGAACTGATTAGTTATACCAAGCCTTACCTGACGGGCACGAAGGAAGCGAAGAATGTCGATCAGATTGCTTTATATGCTGCCGAAGCTTACTATGAGCAGAAAGATTATGCAAAAGCGTTGCCTTATTACGAGCAGTACATGAAGCCGATGCGCAAGAAGCCTGTAGCGCCGGTGCTTTTTCGGATATCCTACAGCTATATGAAGGCAAAACAGCCCGCCAAGGCAATAGAGAACTTTAAATACGTAGCCCTTGAGAAAGACGAAATAGGGCAGGCTGCGTCTTATTATCTGGGTGATCTTTACATCATGGAGGGCAATAAGTCGTTTGCAGTAAGTGCCTACCAACAAGCTGCCGACTCTGAATACGACGAGAATGTAAAGGAACGAGCCATGTTTAAGCTGGCACAGGTGCACATGGACCTGGGCAACTACGAGCAGGCCATTCCGGTACTGGAAAAATACATGAGGGAGTATCCTCAGTCGTCTGACAAGGGCGATGCGCAGGACATGATAGCCGAGGCCTACGTGAACTCCAGCAACTACGACAGGGCACTGGCCTATTTCGAAAAAGTAGGCCTGGGAAGCCAACGGATTAAAAAGGCCTATCAAAAGGCAGCCTTTCTAAATGCCACTCAGTTGTTCAATAGCGGCAAATTCTATGAGTCGGTGCAGATGTTCGACAACTCGCTGCGCTACCCCTTAGACCCGGAATTGGAAATTGATGCATGGTTCTGGAAAGGAGAGGCCTTCTCGACAGGGAAAAAATATGAAGACGCCATTGGCAGCTACACCATGGCACTGCAAAAGGGGCGGAGGAGCAATTCCTTAACCGTCCACAAAGCCAACTATGGCATTGGCTATGCCCTTTTTAACCTGAATAGATACCCTGAAGCTGCCAACTATTTCAAGGCTTATGTTAACAACCGCAGGCCCGACAACAACCGTGATGCAGAGGTGAGGCTGGCAGACTGCCTTTATGCTCAGAAGAAATACGATGAGGCCCTGACCTTCTACCAGCAGGCAGGCTCCAATGGATTTAAGGAAAGGGATTACTTGCTTTATCAGCGGGGGGTGATTCTTGGTTTTCAGAATAGGAAAGAAGATGCAAAGAGAGAGCTTGATCAGGTGACAAAGGCTTTTCCTAATTCCCGCTATGCCGACGACGCCACTTTCCAGTCGGCGCAGCTCGACTTTGAAGCAGGTGATTACGCCAGGGCCAAAGCGGGCTTCACCAGTGTGATTAGCAAATATCCTAACAGTGGGTTTATTCCCTATGCGTTGGTGCGCCGGGCATCAAGCAGCTACAACCTGAAGGAGTACCCTGCCTCAGCTAACGACTATAAGAAAGTGCTGGAAGAATACCCGCAGCATACTTTGGCCAATAGTGCTTTACTAGGGCTACAGGAGGTATTGGCACTGATGGGCAAATCAAATGAAGTTGATCAATACATCGCCCTTTATAAGAAAGCCAACCCCGATGACAAAGCATTGGAAAGTGTTGAATACGAAAGGGCCAGAAACCTCTACTTTGAACAAAAGTACACTGAAGCGGTCAATGCTTTAAGGGCCTATAGGGTGTCGTACCCCCAAAGTATCAATGCTGCAGAGGCACTTTACTACGTGGGAGAGAGCTATTACAGGCTCAATCAAACAGCGCCGGCATTGGAGGCATATTATCAACTGATCGGGGACATGCAGACAGTGTCACCGGCCAAGGTGTACCAGCGGATTGGTGCCTTGGAGTACAGCAACAAAAACTATCCCGTAGCTATCAAATACTGGCACAAGCTTCGGGTGTCATCTGATAGCAAGCGGGATTTGTACACTGCCAGGGAAGGTTTGATGGAGTCTCACTTTGCGGCCAATTCCCTCGACTCATCTCAGGTGTATGCGGAGAGAATCCTGGGTGACGACAAGGTGGCATTCAATGCACAGAACAAAGCTGGCACTTATATGGGAAAAATCGCTTTCGAGCGCAATCAGTATGGCGCTGCGCTGGATGAGTTTTTGGCCGTGGTAAATGCCGCTAAAGACATAAATGCGGCTGAGTCACAGTATTACGTCGGACTGATCCAGTACAGACAGAAGGAGTACAAGCGTTCGCTGGAAACGTTATTCGGGCTGAACAAGTCGTATGCAGTTTACGAGAACTGGCTTGGTAAATCATTTCTATTGATAGCCGACAACTACCTGGCGCTGAATGAGCTGTTTCAGGCCAAAGCAACATTGGAGTCCGTGATTACTAATAGTCCGATACCTGAACTGAAAGAGGCGGCAAGGGCCAAACTGAAGGAAGTAGACAAAAGAGAGACCGAAGCGGTAACGCAAAAAGATACCGATCAGTCGCCGATTAAGAAGGATAGCACAAGTCAAAAGAGAAACTAATTATGCCGAAAATGTATAAAAGCTTACTGTTCTGCATTTGTCTTTTGATGAGCCTGCCCGCTTGGTCACAGGAGCAGTGGGAAGAAGCCGGGGAAATACAGGAAGCAGAAGTAGTGATAGAAAAGGACAGGGAGATAGTATTGCCTTTTCAGCCAAGAAGTTTTGAAAAGATACCTCCTGCAGCCATTGAAACGGGCGGTATCAAGCAGGAATACGTTTTTCCAGCCCTCGACGTAACGGTTCCGCCTACTACCGTCGACATCAAGGCGTTGAAGCTTCAGTCTGAGCCTCTGGAAAAGTATTATGGTAACCTGGTGAAGCTTGGTTATGGCAACTACAACTCTCCGCTGGGCGAGCTTTATCTCTACAACAAGAGAAATAAGCAGTACCTGGCCGGTTTTCAGGCAAAACACCTCTCATTTGGCAAAGGCCCTGTTGACGGAAAAAACAGCGCATCAGGGGAGACGCTTCTGAAAGGAGAGGCGAGCTACTTTGGCGATGGGTTTACAGCCTCAGGAGATGCCTACTACAAGCTTTCACGCTTTAATTTTTATGGGTACGATCCATCAGTTTCGGTTACGGAAGGGGAGGACAGCCTGAAGAGGAACTTCAATAAGTATGGAGTGTCGGTAAATATCGACAACTCATCGTCGGAGTCTGATATCAGTATTTCCGGGGGCCTTGCCTACAATGGACAAAGTGATAATCTGGACATCTCGGAAAACTGGGTAAAAGTGAATGCGGATCTTTCCATGGAACTGCAAAGTGCGCTAACCGGGCATGTGGGCGTTTTTGCTGACTTGATAAGTTACAAAGATTCTCTGAGCACCAGCAGGCAAAGAATTGGACTTGAGCCATCTGTGGTGTACACTGGTGACAACTACCAGGTATCTGCTGGCATTCGGTATTTGTATCAGTCCGACTCACTGGTGCCTGCGTCGCAGCTATACCCCGTTTTGAAAGGTAAATACCAATTCGGCAAACTCTTTGGCATTTTTGGCGAATTGTCAGGAAACAGCCAGTTGAACACATGGCAAAGCATGACTGACCGTAACCCTTATTTAGCCACTGGGGTCGACATTCACAACTCCAACAACATATTGAACCTCGGGCTGGGAGCACAGGGAAACCTGGCCTTCATGAGCTACAAGGCAGGCCTTTCACAGAAGGTCTTCAAGCAATTTGGCGTCTTTCTCAATTCGCCCGACGACCCGTCGAAGTTTATTCTGGCCTACGATACAGCCAATTTCAAAGTATTGGATTTGTACCTGGCCAGCGACTTTTACATAGGAAGCTCGCTCAATTTGGGCCTGCAAGTCAATTATTACAATTACCAGTCCGGCACATTTGAGGAAGCATGGCATATGCCGGGTTACAGAATAGCATTTAACGGAAGCTTTCTTGCCTTTAACAAAATGAGAACAAAGGCTGGCTTGGCCTACCTTGGAGGGATAAAAGCCTATGACTGGAATTTAGGACAATCCAAAGAATTGAAAGCAGCGACTGATATTTACATTGATCTTGATTATTTGCTATCTGAAAGAGCAACCATATTTCTTCAGTTTCACAATTTAGCCAACCAGCAATACCAATTACTTTCAAATTATCCGGTAAGGGGGCTTACTTTCAAAGCAGGTTTTTCTTATTCATTCTAAGGTGTTCTTAAATTATTCCAAAAAAGTTTCTTTATTTGCGGCTAGGAATTTTTTCATTAAAACATAAGAAATTTCTATTTTACGGAATTGTTACTTCAACTGAGCTGAGCTTATAACGAATCTAAAGTACTCTCAACCTCTTAATAAATGGCTAAAAGCAAAGCAAACAAAGACAAGGAAGAACAGAGTGGTTCAAACGCACCTCAGGATGATGAGGACTTCGGCCTTCCGGAACTTGAATATGAAGCACTGGATGACGATGAAGACGAAGCTGAGGACGAATCTTCCAGCGAAACTCCAACTGAAGAACCCAGCCCGGTTTTTGATGAGCCAGAAACTCCTTCTTTTCAGGAAGATGATAGCCAGGTAAGTTCAATTTTTGACGTTGAGGAGCCAAGCCACGAGGAGATTTCCAATGTATTTGGGGGAACTCCACCACCATCGTTCAAACAACAGGCGTATCAGGAAGCAAATGACAGTGGCGACTCGGCAAAGAGCTTCACCAGAATCATTATCATAGGGGCGGTGGCCTTTGTTCTTATTGGTTTTGCGTTTTTGTACTGGCATCATAAAGATGACGACAAGAAAGTAGTTGCCAAAGCAACACCAAAAGTGGAGAAAGCCGAGCCGAAGCCTGTTGAACCAAAGCCAGAACCTGTTAAAGAAGAGCCCGTAGTGAAGAAGCCAGTTAACACAACCGGCGAAGTAGTTACACTAACTGAGAGAACTGGTCGTTCTTATGTAATAGTAGGTAGCTTTTTCGATGGAGACTTGGCCGATGACTATGGTAAGAAGCTGGCAAAAGAGGGGTTGAACTCAACCGTTATTAAGCCGTTCGGGAAATCAAGGTTTTACAGGGTAAGTATTTCCGATTTCGACACTTATCAGGAAGCAGTGGATGAAGCCGAAAAAGCTAAGTCAACCTATGGAGGTGAAGTTTGGGCTTTAAGGTATTGATATAACATATGATGTTACTGCAAATTGACACCGCTGATATTGCTGTTGAAGATCAGTCGGTCACTCTTATAGATTTGATGTTAAAAGGGGGATTCTGGATGATCCCCATTTTATTATTGTCCGTTGTAGCCGTTATCATTTTCGTGGAGCGGTTTCTTACGTTGAGGAAGGCAGGCGAAACCCCTGACCACTTTACAGACGACATCAGGGCCAAAGTATTGGCTGGCGATGTAAATGGTGCCAAAATGATTTGCGCCCAAACTGGCACGCCTGTTGCCAGAATGATAGAGAAGGGCCTTTCCCGCCTTGGAAGTCCGTTGAAAAACATTGAGGTGTCTATCGAGAACGTGGGCAAAATAGAGATTTACAAGCTGGAAAAAAACCTGGGTGTTTTAGCGACAATATCAGGGGCTGCTCCAATGATTGGTTTCCTTGGTACGGTAACGGGTATGATACAGGCTTTCATCGCCATTGCGCAGGAAGAAGGTTCTGTTAGTCCAAAGTTGCTTTCATCGGGCATCTACGAAGCCATGGTGACTACGGCGGCCGGCCTCACGGTAGGTATTATAGCTTATCTAGGTTATAACTACCTGGTGACCAGAATGCAGAAGGTCATTCATAGAATGGAATACAGTGCTATCGAGTTCATCGACCTGCTACAGGAGCCTAAATAACCACTGAAGCATGGATCTACGTCCAAAAAATAAGATTGATGCATCATTCAGCATGAGTTCGATGACCGACATCGTCTTCCTTTTGCTGATATTCTTTATGCTCACAGCCACGTTTGTTACGCCTTCTGGCTTGCCGGTCAATTTGCCTTCGAGCAAAAGCTCCACCATTGTGCTGCAAAAAGTGAGTGTCACCATTAGCAGCGATTTGCGTTACTATGTAAACGACAAGCTGGTGAACCGAAACAACCTGGAAATGGTTTTAAGGAATGAACTGGCTGGCAAAGAGGGAGTGGTAGTGCTGCATGTTGACAAATCTGTTCCTACGGAGCACCTGGTTTATGTGGCAGGCATAGCGACCGCTTTGGAGGCCAAAGTATCGATAGCGACAAAACCGAATTAAGTAATGGAGTTTCAGAGCAAAGAAGAAAAGAAAAATGAAAGAATAGGCACGGCGGTCTCTCTGGGCGTCCATGCACTACTTTTGTTGATTTTCGCTTTTCTTTTGGCCTGGAAAGAACCCAATCCACCCATTCCTGAGTATGGCATAGAATTAAACTTTGGCCTGGATAGTCAGGGGTCTGGCGCTGTTCAGCCAGAATCTACCGTAGAGCAAAGCGAAAGCACATCAGATGCCGAAGAGGTCAATGAAGACGTTCCTGAAGAGACACAGACAGAAGAGACGGAGCCGGTAGAGGATACGGCTGAGCCAGAAGTAGTGGAGGAATCAACCAATGCACCAGAGGAGCCGGTAGCTACGCAAAATGTAGCCAGCCCTGATGTGCGCAAAGAGGAGCCGGTCAAAACGCCGGTGACCACGCCTAAGAAAGAAGAAGAGAAGCCGAAGGAGGTGAAAAAGGAAACCAAGCCCGTAGTGGCAGAAACAAAACCAACTCCGGTAGAAACCAAGAAAGAACCCACAGAAAAGCCTGCTGAGAAACCATCAGGGGGGGTAGCTTCCGATAAAGTAGTGGCCGCCAACAGCCAAGGCGATAACACAGCTGCTACAGGTGATAAAGGAAGCAAGGAAGGAACTGTCGATGCCCGTGCCCTGTATGGAACGCCGGGTGGTGGAGGTGGCGCTGCTCTCGATATGGCAGGCTGGGCGTGGGAGGAGATTCCTAAACCAAATGATACTTCCAACGAGAGCGGGCGAATAGTCTTTGAAATCACTGTTGACGACGCTGGTGAAGTAATTGGAGTCAAAGTTTTGGAGCGAGGTGTGAGTGCTGCCGTGGCAGCAGTTTATCAGAGAGAGGTGGAAGGCCTCTACTTCAAAAGGAACCCACCGAACAGTCCTGCTCCGCCGAGATCGACAGGCAGAATCACTTTTATCATTAAATCTCGCTAATTAGCCAATGACGTACCAGGCAACGCTGGACTACCTCTACGGTAGTCTTCCGATGTTTCAGCGGGTGGGGAAAGTGGCCATCAAAAAGGATCTCACCAATACTTTGGCGCTGTGTAATGCGCTCGACAATCCCCACAACAAATTCAAATCAGTTCACATTGCCGGCACAAACGGAAAGGGCACGAGTGCTCATTCTATTGCAGCCATTTTGCAGGCTGCTGGATACAAAACTGGCTTGTATACCTCACCTCACCTAAAGAGCTTCACCGAACGCATCAGGGTCAATGGAGAAGAGATGCCCGAGGATAAAGTGGTGGCTTTTGTAGAAAGAATGAAGCCGGTATTGGAGCAGGTAAAGCCAAGCTTTTTTGAAACCACGGTGGCCATGGCGTTCGATCATTTTGCGTCAGAACAGGTCGATATAGCTGTGGTAGAAGTGGGCCTCGGTGGGAGACTCGACTCAACGAATGTGATCAACCCACTGGTGTCGCTGATTACCTCTATTAGCTACGATCACATGGACCTGCTGGGCGACACTTTGGAGGAAATAGCGGGAGAAAAGGCTGGAATTATTAAGAAAAATACGCCTGTGGTGGCCGGAGGTTATTACGGGTCATTGGATGCAGTGTTTATTGAGAAGGCAAAAAAGGAAAACAGCCCGATCGTCATTGCCAGGAACGGATATAAGGTTGAAAATAAGGAGTATAGCTTGTTTTCAAGAGTGGTTTCGGTAGCTAAAACTGGCGGTTCTGATCCGATGACATTGAACCTTGACCTAACAGGCCGGTATTACCTCAAAAACCTCCCCGGGATTCTCAGTGTCGTTGATGTGCTGCGCACGAGAGGATTTGACATTTCCGATGAAGCCGTAGCAAAAGGACTCAGCAATGTGAAGAGGCTGACGGGCCTGAAAGGTCGCTGGCAGGTGCTGCAACAGCAGCCGCTGATGATATGCGATGTAGGCCACAATGAAGAGGGTATGAGGGAGTTGTTCGAACAACTCAGCGAGAACATCCATGGACAACTGCACATCGTTTTCGGGGTGGTAAGCGATAAGGACAGGTCGAAGCTATGGAGTGTTTTGCCTAAGGATGCCTACTACTATTTCACTGCTGCCAGCATTCCCAGAGCACTGCCCGCTGAACGGCTTTATGAGGAAGCAAAAGCGGAGGGGTATGTTGGGGAAGTGGTGAGCGATGTGAATGAAGGAATTGGCCTGGCAAGCAAAAAAGCGGGAGCAAACGATGTCGTTTTTGTGGGGGGGAGTACTTTTGTCGTAGCAGAAATAGATCAGTTGTAGTAGTGAGAAACAAAACGGACAGGTACAAGCAGAACCGTGAAAGCAGGAATGTGCTGGAAGAAGGGAAGCCACTTTTTGAGACGATAAAGGGAAAGTGGAACACAGGGTTTTTCGATGACGACTTACCGCTTGTGGTAGAGCTTGGCTGTGGCAGAGGAGAATATTCTGTAGGATTGGCGGAGCGGTTCAGTGAAAAAAACTTTATCGGTGTCGATATAAAGGGAGACAGGATTTGGAAGGGAAGCCAGCGGGCACAAGCGCTTGGACTCACCAATGTGGGGTTTTTGCGCACGCAAATTCAAATGATTGACAATTTTTTTGAAGCAGGGGAGGTGTCGGCCATTTGGATTACTTTTCCCGACCCTAGACCGAAAGACAGAGACGAAAAGCGAAGGCTTACGTCGCCCAGGTTTCTGGATATGTACAAAGCCATGTTGAAGAAAGATGGTTGGGTGTATTTTAAAACCGACAGCACACCACTCTTTCAATACACCCTGGACTTGTTGAGAGAGAAATATGCCATCAAAGATATGGAGTATACCTTTGACCTTTACCAGTCTGATCTTTGGGAAGAGCACTACGGCATCAAAACCAAGTATGAGCTGATTTTTACGGAGAAAGGCGAGACCATCAAGTACATGAAGTTTCGGTTTGCCTGAGCCCCTGCCGGGGCTTTTCAATCGTCTGTTTCGAGGGCTTCCAGCATATCGGCCAGCTCATCATAGTCTTTGAAGCCCGGCTTAACTTCCTGGCTTCCTTTTAGCGCAAATCCATTCACTTCCTTGGTAGCCAAAAGACCTTCTGTCTGATCTGGATTGACGTCGTAACCCACCAGCAAAGGCACCTCTGAATTTGCACTAACCGCTTGCCTAACGGTTAATTGATCATTAAGCTCAGCAAAAATATACGCCACTGCCGGCGTGTTTTTAGCCACAGTCATGGCCGTATTAAGGCTTGCTTCTGTGGTGGCTTTTATGATAAAAGTTAAGTCTGTGTGCTTCAGTGATTCCAATAGGGATAAATCACTTATTTCCAGACAATCAAGCTCATATTGAACCAGTTGTGCCCTGATGTCTTCTTCCGAAAGCCCATGTGCTTCACCCACCAGCTTTACGCCAGCCACCCAGCCGGTTATTTCCTGAAACTTTAGCGGATTGATGTATTCTGGGCTTGCCGGGTTGATATCAAAGCCGAGCATATCCACACCCATGCCAGCACAATACCTTGCATCACTCAAGTTGGTAACACTTCCCACTTTTACTATTGCTTTTAATGCCATTAAGTTGCTTCCTTTTTTACTTCGTGTCGTTTCTGGTTTCGTTAATAAGACCCTCTATGCTATCGATTAGCACCTGTAGATGTTGCTCAATGATCGACCAAACAATTTCATAGTCTACCCCAAAGTATTCGTGAACAATACGATTGCGGAAGCCTCTTAACCTATCCCATTCGATATATGGGTTGCTTATCTTAAAGTCTTTGTCAATTCGACTCGACGCCTCGCCAATGATCTCAAAATTACGAATCACAGCGTCGATCGTTTTGTCATCATTAATGAAGGCTTCATATGACAAGCCCCCGGTATACTTTTTGATTTTTAAAGCCGATTCCAGAATATCTTCCAGAAGAAAGAGAAGATCACGGCTAGACATAGATCAAATCGGGTTTGATTTTTTCGAAGTACTTTTCTTTTATGCCGTTTCTCGACACCACATCAACTGTAAAGCCGACCAATTCCTCGATTTCATTGGCCAGGTCAATAAATCTTATGCCAATCTTATCGTTGAATTCGATTAATATATCAAGGTCACTGTCAGCTACCTGTTCATTTCTTGAATAAGAACCAAAGACCGCCATCGATTGTATGGGGTACTTGTTGAACAAGTATTGCCTATTTTTCCCAAGAGTAAGTTTGATGTCTTCGAGCGATTTCATGGCGCCGGATAGTATTGATTCTCTGCTATCCCAAAATTAGCAATTCACTACCAATTGGAACAAAATAACTGCTGCTATTGTCACAAACCTACCAAAATAAACGGGGCCCAGTAGTACGGATCCTGGTAATTTTCAGAGTTGAGCAGGCTTAATTTTGCCTTTCGGAGGTCGTCAGCAAACAGGTTATTGTCAGAATGATAGAGGTGTTGTTTATAAAACTCAATCATCAGCGATGCTGTCGAAGCATCGGCTACCTGCCACAATGAAACGATCAGGTTTTTGGCTCCGGCGTACATCAGTGCCCTGCTCAAGCCAATGATGCCCTCACCACGGGTAACTTTGCCGAGACCTGTTTCGCAAGCCGAAAGATTGACCAAATCGGCATTGATACCGAGGCTGTAGATCTCTCCGGAATAAAGGCTGCCGTCTTCATCATTTCCTGGCGAGAGGAAAATCCTCGAAAGCTCTGGCTTGGCCTCATTCACCATGCCGTGGGTGGCAAAATGCAAAAATTTGTACTGTCCCAGTTGATCCGATTTAATGAAGCTCTCCGAAGCGGAAGCACTCAACATTAGGTTTGCCTCCTGGTCGGATCCGGTAAATAGATACTTGATCTCCTTCACTTCTTTTTCCGTGTCTGGCAGTGTCTGCATGACCACTTCATTCTTTTCGAAGGAAAGCGGCGCTGATAATAAAATGCCCTTCCCGGTGCTGGATGACTTACTGGCGATTCGTTCAGCAAGAAGTGTGGCAGAGTAGTCATACGAAATGACTTTTTCACTAATGAGGTAGTTGATGGTGCCGTCCTTGTCACGACCGGTTACCAACGACTCGAATGGTACAGCGCTAATCGGACCATCGGGGAGTACGACAAGCGAACTGATAGAGCCAGGTAGTTTGGGTATGAGCTGCTTGTACAATGCTTCGGAAGCTTTTTGGAACACCTCCTGCTGCCTGTACTTAATGGCGTTCCTCAACCCAACAATGTTCCTGGCGAAATTAGCGTCTTTCTTGATTGTGGTGGCATTAAGCCGGTTGCTTGTGACGAGAAAGACATATACATTCTCTTCACCTATGAAATAGGAGAGGATGCCTTGATTCTCACTCAAAAGTGGTTGCAATGTTTCAACTGAGGCCAGGGTATTGCTGTATTTGAGCTTGAAGTATTCCGGGTACTGATCTTCCAGCTTTTCAATAAAGCTTCTCAGGGCAGATTCAAAGGCGAAAAGCTCAGCCTCAAGCTCTTCTTCTTTTTCAGCCGAAAGTTTGCCTCCTGCCAACTTTTGTTCGATGAAAATGATCTGGTCCTTCAGGCTGTCTTCCAGCGCCAGCTCCTCATCTGGGATACCGGCAAAGTGCTTGGCTTTGGCGTCGTTGATGGCGTCGAGAAGCACAGCTGACTTGCTTCTTTCACAGAAATTGAAAGCCAGCTTTTGGTAGTACTTCTTCTTAAATGTTCGCTCGCTCAGGTAGAGTGCAGTACTAATGCCATTTTCATACACTTCATAGGCAACAGCACCAAGTCGGAGCTTGTCAGCCTCATTTAAACGAATCTGGCGAATGCTTGTGATTAATTCATCACAGGCAACGTAGGCAGCAAGTGCCCCGTCAATGTCCCGTAGCTTCAGTGTTTTTTCAAAATGCAGCGCCTCCATGTTCTTGGCCTTTGATTGCAGCGAGGAAAGAAGAATGTCGGCGTTATAGTAGTCTCTCAGCTCAGGCAGGTCGTAAATGGTCTGATAATTCTGGGAGTAGAGATTCGCATAAATAGACTTTTGAAAGCTCTCTACTGCCAGCTCAAACTTATTCTGTTTTTGGTAAATGGATCCTATGAGAAAATAGGTGTTGGCTATTTCCGGATGCTTTTCTCCATAAAGGTTTTGGTACATTTGCAGCGCAACTCTCTGGAATGCCAGTGCTTCTTCAAGCGATCCCTTCATTTCGGTCAACCGCCCCTTGTTGCTGGTGGTAAAGGCCTTGTTGGGGTGGTCGCCTGTGTAGGTGGCATTCCAAATATTCATGACCTGGTCAAGGTAAGTTATCGCCTTGTCGTAACTTCCCTGATTAGCGGTGGCGAACGCCAGGTTGCTATATCCGCTGGCTACTTTGGGGTGGTTTTCACCAAGATTGTCCTTGTAAATAGCCAGGGCCTTGTTAAAATAGTCGACAGCAAAGGCGGGGAGGTCTTGCAAATAAATAAGCCCGATGTTGTTGTAGGAGTCTGCAAGCAACACCGCCTTGCCTGCGCCCGCCGATTGGCGAATGCTTAGTGCCTTTTCGTGGTATTGCAGGGCCAGCTCCCGGTTACCGTTGTTCCAGTACACCACGCCCAGGTCGTTGTAACATTTTGCTTGTTCAAGGCTATTGGCAGGCAGTAACTTTTCCGCCTTAAGAAGTTCTTCGAGCGCCAGGTCATTTCTTCCGGATCTAAGGTAAATATCGCCGAGGATATTCAGGGAGATGGCCCTGAGGTTGCCAGACCCTTTAATAATCTCCGCCAGCTCGTTGCTCTGAACTATGGCCTGAGCCCACTGTGGCTCGCCCAGGGCCAGCTGGCATTCGGCCATCCGGAGTTGGCAAAGTGCAGCCTTTTCATTTTGGTTGGCTTTGAAAAAACTGGCAGCGGCTTGTTCGAAATGATCGTAGGCCGCTGAGTAGTTAGCGTTGATTTGCTCGTTTTCTGCCTGCTCCATCAAAGCTTCTTGTGCCTGGGCAGTAATATTAATAAACAGAAAAAGCCAGAATAATTGGTTGCTTAGTTTCATTTAGAATTTATAAATCAATGAAACATTGTTTACATACTCTCTCGACAGTCCATCTGGATTGGTGTGTCGCTTTACCAACCGGAAACCATTGATCATTTTGAGGCCAAGTCTGGTGTTGAATTGATAGCCACCGCTTATCAGGAGTGTCAGCGCCAGGCCCTCCGAGCCATCAATGATTTTGTCTTTATAGCCAACTACCTGGTCGCCTTCCAGTACCGGAATGTTAATTACATCTTTATTAAGTCTGTAGATAGGCAGAAGACCAGTGCTGAAGTTGAAGTTCGTGAACCTGAAGTTGCGCTCTACCCTGAACATGATGTCAGTGCCTCTCACAAGCGACCTTGCCTGTGTGTACTCTAACGCCTTTTTTTCCAACGGATCGCCTATCCAGTCGCTCCATAGAAAGGTGCTGTTGATTTGTCCGAAAGGGCGTTGAATACCTGTTGCCAGCAGCCATTTTGAAGTAATAAAAGAGATGCCCGCCACAGCGTCGTAGGTGCCAAGTCCGGTCTGGTTGTACATAGGCAGAGATTGCCCCTCGGTGTTCTTAATATTAGAGTCTCCCGTCGGAATCTTTGATCCAACCGTGGCATTTATCTGAAATGCTTCTCTTGTAATGAGGTTGCGGGTAAGGGCGAGACTAAGATCGCCGATGCCCTTTGTGTTGGCCAGGGCGCCGTCGACGAAAACGTAAGGCACCTTCAACTGAACCGTGGTTTTGCTATTGAGGCCTACATTCACATCGGCCACATAGTTGTACACCACGTCCTTGAACCGTGTCAGTCCCACGTAGTGAGTGAACTCAATCGACCTGAGTTTTACCTGGATGCGTCGATTATAGCCCTGGTCTGGTTTCATGGCACCCATGGTGCAAAACCCGGCATCGCTGCACCCCTGGGAGTAGGAAAAGCTGGTGATGATCAGCGCAAAAAATAGAAGTATGTATCTCATAGAACGAGAAGTTATGTCTACGAATTGGTTGAGTAAACTAAGTGAAAAAAAATGTCCGTGCTAATGGAATGACCAAAATTCAAAGATAAGCCTTTTGCCTTTATCTTCTAAAAGAAAAATTGTCAGCGATAATGTTCAGAAGACTAAATGACCTGGTTTGAAGGATTGAATATTGGTACTGAAGTGCTGACCACCTGTTAATGAGAGAACTACCGTTCATTGGTGTGATAAGGCAGGTAATCAGCTAATTTGATACAGAAGGAGGCCAGCCGATTGCAAGGCCGTCTGAATAGTTTTGTCAGTATTACCCACTCACTACCTCAAATAAGCGTTGGGCACATTTTCCGGTTTGTAGTCGATGCCATAAGCCCTTTGGAGCAGCCGGGTCACGGTAGCCGATGTGGTGGTTTCGTCTCGGTGCATTTGGGGAAGGAGGCCCATCATCGCATAGCTGATCGGATTGACCGAAGGAATAAGTGTTTCCCAGGGGTAGCCTTTTCCCCAGATGATGCCCTGCAAGGTAATATTCAAATCGGCACCGTTTTCAAGACAAAAGTCGAGCATCTCAGCGGATTGGTTATTGTTCTGATTCACCGTGTGGAATATGGGCGTCTGTCCGCCAAAGCCATGCTTATCAACGCCGGCTTTAGCATTGACGTCAGCGCCATTCTCAACCAGCACACCAGCGCATGCCACATGATTGAACTCGGCGCAGACATGAAGAAGTGTGGCTTCAAAAAGGGGCGTATAGGCACACCTCAGACTATACTTTTTAGAAATCAATGCAGGTTGGGTCGCTACCTCACTGGCAAGTGTCTCGGCATCATCGAGCAGAACAGCCAGTAATGCCTTGTCTTCGAAGACCAGCCCGGCATCAACAAAGGCCTGCACGCATGCTTTGAACCAGGGACTTCGGGTATATTCGCTTGTGAGCTCGTAGATGAGGGGTTCATCCCGGAAAAGGTCGTTAGGGCTGGCTCCTTCTTGAAAGCACTTTTTGATTCCTTCAATCGAGTGGAGTTCAATTTGGGTGATGATGTCTTTTAAGGGCTTCATTGTGAATGGATTCAGGTTCTTTGAGCAATCACGTAAACGTGTTTCTCGGGATATTGATCCAACTCCAGGTGCACACATTGGCAATTGTTTTCTGCGATCACCCGAAGGTTTTCAGTGATACCGATTGTGCTGTAGTAGAAAGTGTCATTTCTCCATTGGTTTTCGTGCTCGCCGTAGTCGTTGCCAAATGAATAGATGAGTATGCCATCGCTATTCAGCATGCCACAAAGTTTGGAAACTACGGGCGCCTGTGATTTGAACGGCAGGTGAAATATGCTGTCCCAGGCAACAATAAAGTCGAATTTTGCTGGTGGCTGCCATGTACAAATGTCTTCGTTAAGGAAATTAACCTCCGGGTGATTGGCCCTTGCAATTTCAATCATTTGGCTCGACACATCTAACCCGGTTATACTAAAGCCACTGGCAAGCAGCTCTTTCGTTATTCTTCCGCCACTGCCGCAGCCGACATCGAGAGCGGTTGTTTTGTTGGAACAATAGCTAATCGCCCTTTTGATTTGATCCACGCCGTAGTTGGAGGCTAGGTGCCCGTCGTGCCACCATTGGGCGATTTTATCATATTTTGCGCCTAAAACCTTTGGATCCATATAAGCCGTTGTTTCAGAAAATCTGCCTGGTGAAGTGAGAAATGTGAAGTAACTAATTTATTAAAAACGATGCAGAGCGTGGAACATAAAGTTTTTCCCAAAAACTTATCGTAATTTTGCACCACAAGCGAACCATTTCCGTTCGCTTCGTCTTTTTGAGGGACGTCCTCAGAGGCTTAATCGATGTAAAAGTCAGGCTTTGAACCTGGCGAAAGACACACTTAATGAGTAAACACGGAAGAGTACTGGTGGCCATGAGCGGTGGTATTGACAGCTCCCTGGTAGCCGTGATGCTTCATGAGCAAGGCTATGAAGTCATCGGAATGACAATGAAAACCTGGGACTATGCGTCCGCAGGCAGCTCCAAAAAGGAAACAGGCTGTTGCAGCCTTGATTCTATCAACGACGCAAGGAATATTGCCGTCAATCTGGGTTTTCCCCACTATATCCTGGACATCCGAAGTGAGTTTGGCGACTACGTGATCGACAATTTCACCACCGAATACCTGGCAGGTCGCACACCCAATCCATGTGTGTTGTGCAACACCCATATCAAATGGGAGGCGCTGCTGCGACGTGCAGACAAGCTGGACTGCCAGTTTATCGCCACGGGTCATTATGCAAAGGTGAGGCAGGAGAATGATCGCTATATTATTTCCAAAGGAAAGGACGAAAACAAAGACCAGTCATATGCTTTGTGGGGAGTGGGGCAGGAGAGTCTGAGCCGCACAATGTTCCCACTTGGCCACCTGCGCAAGCCTGAAATAAGGGAGATGGCTAGCGAAAGGGGTTTTATAGACCTTGTGAACAAATCTGAGTCATACGAAATCTGCTTTATCCCTGACAATGACTACCGTGGGTTTCTAAAAAGAAGGGTGGAAGGCCTTGAGGAACAAGTCGACGGTGGTGAGTTTGTATTGGAAGACGGCACTGTTCTGGGCAAGCACAAGGGCTATCCTTTCTACACCATCGGGCAAAGGAAAGGCCTGGGCATTACTTTGGGCTATCCGGTTTATGTGACCGAGATTCAAAAGGATAAAAACAGGGTCGTGCTAGGCACCTTTGACGAACTTTCCAGAGATGGCATGTACGTGAAAGGCCTCAACATGATGAAATACACTGACCTTACCGGCCAGCGTTTGGATACCATTACCAAAGTGCGCTACAACGACGACGGTGCGCCTGCCGTCATCGAGCAGGTAGGCGACACCATGAAGGTGTTCTTCGGCAACGGAGTCAATGCAATTGCCCCGGGGCAGGCAGCGGTGTTCTACGAAGGCGACGACGTAATAGGTGGTGGCTGGATCCAGTCAAGTTTCAGACAACATGCCAAGGCTGTTTAATATACCGACACTATGGGTTCTCCTGATCGCTTCAATGGGCTGTCAGGAAGAAACCATTGTGCCCGACACCTCCCGGTTGGGTGCCGACTTTTTCCCGATGGAAAAGGGCCTTTACTGGGAATATGAGGTCGACCTTACCACTTACAACCTGCTCGACTCCATGCCGTCGCATTACTTTCTCAGGGAAGTGGTGGCCGATACCTTCACTGATCTGTCGGGCAGCCTGAGCTACAGGCTGGAGCGGTTTAGCCGGGAATCAGCCGAAGTTGACTGGCAGCTTGACTCCGTTTGGACGGCAAGGCTTTCTACTTCCCAGGCGGTTCGCATTGAAAATAATGTGCCGTTTATCAAGCTTACTTTTCCATTGGCTGAAGGCAAAGAGTGGAACGGTAATGCGCTGAACAACAGGGGGGAAGAAACCTATCAGGTGAGTGGGCTTGGGCTGGCCCTTGAAGTGGGTGATACCACGTTCGAAAACACGCTAACAATCCTTCAGAGAGAAGTGCTTGACACTATCGTTTTCCAGGATGTGCGCAGAGAGTACTTTGCGAAGGAGATTGGATTGGTGAAAAAAGAATTTATTCAGCTAAATTACTGCAGCACAGAGGAGTGCTTTGGTCAGAAGATCATAGATTCTGGCCGAAAATTATACATGGAACTTGTTGCGCATGGTAAAGAGTAGAGGAGCTCTGACTATTTTGATTTTACTACTGTCCGGGCTTTCACTGAAAGCTCAGGTCAACCGGTATATTGTTCAATTTACGGACAAATCAGGTGGAACCTACTCCGTTGACAGGCCCGAAGATTTTCTTTCAGAAAAGGCAATTTTAAGACGGGAGAAAGAGGGAGTTGCAATAGATGAGACTGATTTGCCGGTTAGTCAGACTTACCTCGATCAACTGGCAGCAACCGGCGTTGAAGTGTACCATACCTCCAAATGGATGAACCTGGCCTTGATCCAATGCAACATCAACAAGGTGCTGACTGTCGATGCACTCCCATTTGTTTCACGAGTGGAGCTGGTGGCGCCGGGGGCAAGGCTTACCAAAGGCGAAACAGCCAACGGTCGTTTCAAAAGCAAAAGTGCTACAGGCAGGGTACTCGCCACCACCGATTTTCAAAACAGCCTTCTCTCGATTCAGCACATGCACCGCCAGGGTTTCTACGGGCAAGGCGTGCTGATTGCCATATTCGACGGAGGCTTTGGTGGCGTTGATGCCGTTCCGTTTTTTGAAGACGTTCGTAGTAGTAACCGAATAATACAGACTTACGATTTTGTTACCAACGGGCATCAGGTGTATACCTTCGATGACCACGGCACCAGGGTGTTTTCTACCATTGGAGCCAAAATGATCCAGGTCGAGGGCAAAGACACTACATTGATTTTGGGTACCGCACCTGCAGCGGATTTCGCCCTTTTTGTTACGGAAGACGTGAAAAGCGAATACCGGATCGAGGAATACAACTGGCTTTTTGGCGCTGAAAAGGCCGATAGCCTCGGCGCTGACATCATTCATACCTCGGTTGGCTATAATGTGTTCAGCGATTCGCAAATGAACTACACAAAGGCGCAAATGGACGGCAAAACGGCCATCATTACGCAGGCCGCCAACCTGGCCGCCGATAAGGGCATTTTTGTAGTAGCCAGCGTAGGCAATGAGGGCAGCAACAGCTGGAAAAAGGCCACGGCCCCAGCCGACAGTCCCAAAGTGCTGTCCGTAGGTGCGGTGGATAATAGCGGTAAACTAGCAAACTTCAGCTCGATCGGTCCCACGGCCGATGGGCGCATCAAGCCTGACGTCGTGGCGCTTGGGGTTTTCGCTACTGTGGGGGCCGAGAGTGGCTCACTCATCACTGCTAATGGCACCAGTTATTCGGCGCCTATGGTCGCTGGCTTTGTGGCCGGACTCATTCAGGCGGAACCAGAAAAAACAAGAGAAGAGCTTTTTAACGACATTCTGAACTCAGGCAGCAGGTCAACTAAACCTGATACTTTGTTTGGCTATGGCATCCCTGATTTTATCAAAGCAACGGGTGGGAAAATTCTCTCAGTGGATGATGTGATCAATGACAAGGTGAAGGTTTATCCCAATCCGTTTACAGAGAACAGGCTGAGTATAAAAATCAATAATGAACTGGCTGTCAACGGGCTTTCCGTACAGATGTTCGATGCCAATGGGAAGATGATTGCCCAAAAAGAATACAATAGCTACGATATCAACGACGTTGTTATATTTGAATTTTCGGGCACAACTCCCGGAGTTTATTTTTTACGGTTGTCGTCAAGCACATTTGAGAAGCAGGTAAAACTGCTTAGATACTAAGAAAACCTATCCATGAACTTTCCACTTATTGCCCCTTCCATACTTGCCTCCGACTTCGGTAACCTTCAACGAGATGTGGAAATGCTCAATAGCAGCAAGGCCGACTGGCTGCATATTGACATCATGGATGGCACTTTTGTTCCCAATATCTCTTTCGGGTTTCCGGTAACGGCGGCCATCAATAAGCACACGAAAAAACCCCTGGACTTTCATTTAATGATTGAGCAGCCCTCTCGTTATTTCAAACAGTGCGTAGAGACCGGCGCTGAGGTGATTTCTGTGCATCATGAAGCCTGCCCAAACCTTCACAGGGTGCTGCAGGAAATTCGTGAGCTGGGCTGCAAGGCAGGTGTGGCGCTCAACCCGCATACCCCCGTAAATGTGCTGAAAGATATCATGGAGCTGACCGATATTATCTTGCTAATGTCGGTGAACCCCGGCTTTGGAGGACAGAAGTTCATCGAACGAACTTTCCAAAAAGTGAGAGATGCCAAAGAGATGGTTCTCAATGCCGGCACGCATACCATGATCGAGATAGATGGTGGTGTAAACATGAACAATGCCAGGGCGCTTTGTCAGGCAGGAGCAGACATTCTGGTGGCTGGCAACTTCGTTTTCAGTGCATCTGATCCACTGGAAACAATCGCACGACTCAAAACTGTGAACAGCGAGGAAAAATTCGTTTGATGCGCAGGAGCTTACTTACCATTACTTTTTTAGCTTTTTCTTTTGCCACCTTGGCACAACAAGCCTGCATCCAGGGTATAGTGCTCGACGCCCAGAATGTTCCGTTACAAGGCGCCACCATTTCCGTTCCATCGCTTACCAAAGGTACCAATGCCGATACGGACGGCACTTTTTTATTGTGCCTTGAGCCGGGCAATTATCAACTTGAAATAAGCTTCGTAGGCTATAAGGCAGTTCAAAAACCTGTGTCCCTTGCTGCGGGCGATAGTTTGGTTATTCAGGCCACGTTGAATGAAGACAAAACGCTTCTGGCTCAGGTAACTGTGGTAGGCAAAAGAGAGCTGGGCCCTGCAAGGGCTGGCGAATTTCGTGTGACAAGTAAGGAACTGGCAAATTTCCCTGCGGCCACGGCAGATATTTCCAGGATACTGGCCACACTACCGGGTGTCGTGGCCAGCAATGAGTTGTCTTCAGCTTACTCTGTACGAGGTGGTAACTTCGATGAAAACCTTGTATACGTGAATGATATTCCGGTGTACAGGCCCTTTTTGGTGAGGGCAGGTCAGCAGGAGGGGCTGGGTTTTGTCAACCTCGACATGGTGTCGGGAATTACCTTCTCATCCGGTGGCTGGCAGTCGAAATACGGAGATAAGCTTTCATCCGTGCTTAATGTAGGCTACAAAAACCCTGTTGAACAGGCTGGATCTGTCAATCTGGGGCTATTAGGTGGCTCAGCACATGTGGAAGGTGTTAGCAAAAACGACAGGGTAAACTATACAGCGGGGGTTCGTTACAAAAATTCCAGGTATTTGCTCAACACGATTTCAGTGAAGGGCCAATACTTGCCTCGGTTCGCCGACTTCCAGTCTCTTGTTTCTGTTAAGTTAGGTCAGCAGACCGAGGCACACAGACAAAAGATCTCGATTCTTGCCTCCTATGCCCAAAACAGGTACTTCACAAAGCCAGAATCGCAGGAAGTCGAATTCGGTACGTTCGGCAGGTCGTTCCGTATGGTGGCGGCCTTCGATGGCAAAGAGGTGCTTGACTACGACATTTATCAAACCGGTGTGAAATGGACGAACACGTGGGAGGATAAATTCAACCTGGACGTGATTGCTTCAGGTGTTTATACTGCTGAGAGAGAATACTTTGAAGTGGAAGGAGCGTATAGGCTCTGCGATGTGAACAACGACCCCACCAGTGATGAATTCAAGGATTGCGTGGTTGTTCTTGGCGTTGGCAGCAACTATCACTACGGCCGCAATAAGCTCCAGGCAACGCTATTGAATACAGAAAGCCGGTTTTCAGCCCGCTGGAACGATCACCAGCTAACCGAAGCTGGCCTTGGAGCCAGAAAGGAAAGAATAGAAGATGTGCTGAACGAATACATTTTTCAAGACTCTTCCGGTTATGCCAGCACCACCGACAGGATTTGGGCCGAAAACCTGGTTGATGGTTACCACCTGACTGGCTATTTGCAGCACACAGTTTTTTCCAGAGATTCTATTCACATTCTGAATGCTGGTGTTCGCACGGCCTACTGGACGGTCAATGGCCAACTGCTGGTGAGCCCGAGAATGCAATATGTGTTTACACCCGCCTGGTCACGTAAAACTGCCTTTAAAGTTGCAGGAGGCGTTTATCAGCAGCCGCCTTTTTACCGGGAAATGCGCAACAGGCAGGGCGTCATCAACCGGGACCTGAAAGCCCAGGTGTCGTACCATGCCCTGGCGGGAATGGACTTTGCATTTCAAATGAATGGAAGGAACTTTGTTTTCTTTTCAGAGGCCTACGTCAAATACCTGGATCGCCTGGTTCCTTACGACATCGACAATGTGCGTCTCCGTTACTTTGGCGACAACCTGGCCAGGGGGTGGGCTTATGGTGTTGATTTCAGAGTAAACGGCGAGTTTATTCCGGGCACAGAGTCATGGTTTAGCCTCGGTTTGCTTCGAACCATTGAGGACATAGAAGGAGACACTCTCGGCTTTATTCGCAGGCCATCCGATCAAAGGGTCACATTGGGCATCTTCTTTCAGGATTATTTGCCCAACGATCCAAGTGTTAGAATTTACGTCAGTGCGCTCTATGGCAGCGGGTTACCCTTTAGTGCGCCAAATAATCCGACTTATCGCAACTTTTTCAAGGGAGATGAGTATTACAGGGTTGATGTTGGTTTCACAAAGGTGTTTTCGAAAAAGAACGAAGGAAAAATATTTGGAGGTCTGAAGTCGATCTGGCTGACCGCTGAGATCCTTAATTTGCTTGGTGCAGAGAACACCATTTCCTACACCTGGGTCAAAGACGTCTTCAATCAACAATTTGCCGTACCCAATTCATTATCGGCAAGGTTTTTGAATGTGAAGCTTTCAGGTAGATTCTGAGGTATTCTGCCTATTTTTATAAGTGATACAAGACAAAAAAACAATTATGAGAATGCAATCAATAGTTAAAGCTTCTGTTTTTTCTTTGGCCGTTTTATTCATCGCCGCCGGTTGTTCGCAACGCACGGTTACCAGGGTAAGCCCCGATCAGCAAATTGACCTTAGTGGGCGCTGGAACGACACCGACTCCAAGCTCGTGGCAGAGGAGATGATCCGTGATGTGCTCAATCGCCCATGGAGAGAAGACTTTAGCAGAGCAAAAAATGCCAAACCAGTGGTGATCGTTGGCTTGGTTACCAACAAAAGCCACGAGCATATTGAATCTGAGACTTTTATCAAGGACATCGAAAGAGAGTTTATCAACTCAGGCATGGTGAGAGTCGTGCAAAATTCTGTTTTCCGTGAGAAAATGCGTGAAGAAAGGGCTGATCAGCAGGAATTTGCTTCGCCGGAAACCCAAAAGAAATGGGGTGCTGAACTAGGAGCAGACTTTATGCTGTTTGGTACGATCAATTCCATTGTAGACTCTTACAGCAAAGAAAAAGTGGTGCTGTACAAAGTTGACCTTGAGCTTGCTAACCTTCAAACCAATGAGAAGGTCTGGATAGGAGACAAGGAGATCAAGAAGTTCATAAGGAACTAATCTGACGCTATTCAAGTACCAAAATAGAATAAGGTAACGAGCATCCGGTAACTGGCGAGCAAATCTCTACACTACCGGTTGCTTGCTGCTCAGTCTCAAAAAAGCTCTTCAAAAACAATATCTGTGCGCTTTTCGATTAAAATCTTATTGCTTAGCGGCCTGCTGCTGGCTTCCTGTGCAACCTATTACCAAATGAACTATGAGTTCAACCAGAGTTTCGAGTCTGGTGACCTGGAGCAGGCGGCAAGGGTGTTGGAAAAGAACAAAAAGGCCGCCGAAGGAAAGGCCAGGTTCCTGTATTTTTTGAACCAGGGTATTGTGCAGTCGCTGCTCGGTAACTACGAAATTAGCAATGAAGCCTTTGAACAGGCCTATATATTTGGTGAAGACTATCGGGTAAACTACCTCAATGAAGCAGCCTCGTTGCTCACCAACCCGACAATGACAGAGTACAAAGGGGAAGATCACGAACATTTGCTGCTGCTGTATTATAAGGCTATCAACTATTTGAAGCTAGGCGACTATGAATCCGCATTGGTGGAGTGCCGCAGGTTAAATATCCGGCTGGGGACACTTTCTGACAAATATAAAAATCCGGATAAATACAAGAAGGATGCGTTTGTGAACAACCTGATGGGCATTATCTATGAGGCGTCGGGCGATGTTAACAACGCTTTCGTGGCTTATAGAAACGCCTATGAAACTTACGAAGGCGACTACAAGAAATTGTTTGGCATGAGCGCCCCCGATCAACTGAAAGAGGATCTTTTGAGAACAGCCTACCTTAACGGGTTTAGTGATGAGGTGCGCCGCTACGAGGAAGCTTTTGGCAGAAAGTTTACGCCCTCGCCAAAGAATGGAGGAGAGCTTATTTTCTTTTGGAACAATGGGCTTGGGCCAGTGAAGGCAGAATGGTCGATCAACTTTTCCGTCATTCATGGACAGGGTGGTTTGGTTACATTTGCTAACAGCGACTACGGTTTTAACTTCCCTTTTTTCCTGGATAGCAATGAAGACGATAAGAAGCAGGGCCTCGCAGCACTCGAATTCTTCAGGGTTGCTTTTCCCACGTACGTGGAACGCCCGGTGCTATTCAACAGTGCCACGTTGTCAGCCAATGGAAAAAAGTATGACCTGGAAGCCGCCGAGGACGTTAATGCAATTGCGTTTAAATGCTTGCAGGAACGCATGCTGGCCGAGTTTGGCAAGTCGCTTTTGCGGGTAGCATTAAAAAAGGCTGCGGAATATCAGGTGAGAGGCGAGAACCAGGACCTTGGTGCTGCCATAGGGCTTTTTAATGCACTGACTGAAAAGGCCGATACTAGGAACTGGCAAACGATTCCACATACCATCTATTATTCGAGAGTGTCTTTGCCGGAAGGAGAGCAAAAAGTGCAACTGAACCTGGCTTCCGCAACTGGTAAGAAACAACAGCAGGAGTTTACTTTCGACATCCGCAAAGGGAAGACCGTCTTTCATGTTTTTCAGTCGTTGGAAGACATACCTACCGCCAATCCTTACCGCACCTGGTAGTTTAGCGCAATCCATTCGCCATTCATAGTCCTATAAGGGTATAAATACCTTTAGGAGTTGGTATTTAAGTTAGATTTCCGTTTTTTGGAGGTTGGAGAAAAATATAGTTTTAACAAAAACCAATAAATACAATGTTCAAAGCGATGACGAAGAAAGCGAAGTTTATATTGATGTTAGCTTTTTTAGCTAGCCTTTCCCTTCAAAGCTCTTTTGCACAAGACGCAGAGGCTGTAACAGATGAAGAGCTTACGCAGTATGCTACTGTGATGAATAAAATTGATTCAATGAAGGAAGACCTGCAGGTTCGATACAATGAGGTCATCAAGAACAATGAGCTGATGGATGAAGGGCGAAGGTTTCTGGAATTGAAGAAGGCCTGGGGTGACGACGCAAAGCTAGCTGAAATTAATGCCACAGACGAGGAGAAAGCGGCTTATCAGGGAATTCTTGACGAGTATGATAATATGGTGGCTGAGTTTAAGGAAGTATATCCGAACCTGATAAAAGATGATTTAGGTGCTGCGTTGTATAACAAGGTCAGGAACGCAATGAAAAGCGATGCTGAGCTTAAGACAAAATACGACGAGCTACTCGCCAGCATGCAAAGTACTGACGAAGGCGATAGCGAAACCGACGACGGCGGAAGTAACTAACCAAACATAAGGAATCTAAGGGCTGTTATCAGCCCTTTTTTTATGCTTACTAAAAATCAACTGGTAAATTATAATTAGTAAGTGCTATATTTAAAGGATCACTTAATATCCGCCTAACCTCATGTTGACAGAATTCGAAATTGAAACAATGATGGAGATTCCTGCCATCCTTGAAGCCACCCAAAAGCTAAAAAAGGACTTTATAAGAACCGATGCGCCTTACCTTGAGATCGGTGATCATGACTTCTTCGGGCTTATCATGCTGGCCCCGACGGTGGGGGTGGCCCTGGCCAATGGGAGCGTGAGTCTTTTTGAAGAGCTGGCGTTGAATAAAAAGGCCAGGAAAGCGTCAAAAGGCGGCTATTTTCTCAAAAAGGATCCCACTGTGTATGCCATGAAATTTTTGCTCGACAACTACACTAAGTGGGAGGAGAAATTTTTTGATGTGCTCAAAATTGCGATGAGTAGCTCTTTCGATATCGACAAGCTAAAGACAAAAGAGGCTGCTGTTGTTGACAATAATTACGACGAATACAAAAGGACTGTGCTGAACACGCCGTATATACTCATTCGGTTTATCTCCTCTTTTTTCCTTCAGGACGACGAGCACATTATTCAGAGACGGTCTATGAATAAAACCGATTACGAGCGACTTCTGGATATTGGTCAGAAGCTTGACTTGCACAGGATTCCTGTTTTTCAGCAGTTTTGTCAGACATTCAAGGTAAAGGGTTAACGGTCTGTGAATTGTTGGTACTATTTCTGATAGTGATTCGTTAGTGTAAGAAAGATTTCCATGAATAAACTTTGTGTGTTGGCGGCAGGAGTATGGCTGTTAACGGGACTAGCAGGCTGCAAGGACAAGGATGAGCCGCTACCACTTCCTGAAGAGCAGGATTTGGCCATTCAGAACTATTTAGCGGAAAATGAGATAGACAGCGCCACAAAGTCGGATCAGGATTTCTATTATTTTCCTGTGGTAGAAGGAAACTCACTTCCCAATTCCTCTAATATTATTTCGTTTTACTACACAGTAAAAAACATAGACGGTGTTGTTGTGGCCTCCCACACGGCCGGTAATGGCGAGCCCATTAAGGCTCAGAGAAACACCAAAACAATTTATCCGCCTGGTCTGGACGAAGCACTGCAGATACTTGCCACTGGTGATAGCTACGTTTTTATATTTCCTTCTCATAAAGCTTACGGAACCCTGGAGGTATCTGGCGAACTGCCTGCTAATTCTATTGCCATTATTGAAATAGAAGTAGTGGCTGAGGAAAGCATCAATCAGATCAGACAAAAAGAGCTACAGTTGATTAACAACTACATCAGCGATTTTGAAATCAGTAATAATCCTGATACGGTTATCAATCTCATTTCCGGGCTTTCTATTATCAAGACAAAAAGAGATAAACAAGCTGCCGAGGTGCCCTCGAGTGGCACTATAGCAATTAATTGGACCGGTAAATTCTTTAGCGGTGACTCTTTCGGCAGCGAATCCGGTTTTGAAGTGAATATGGGGGCCGATGAAGTCATTACAGGTTTGGAAGCAGGGCTGAACAATATGCGGCTTGGCGAGGAAGCACAGTTGCTCATTCCGTCTGAAATGGCTTATGGAGCGAGTGTGCAGACCGTGCCGCACAGCGCTGGTTTTCAGGACGTACTGATCGAAAAGCAGATTATTCCTGACTACGGGGCAGTTATCCCACCCTACACGCCATTAATCTTTGAGGTAACTGTAGTTGAATATCAATAGTTGGGGCTTTTTCCTAAAAATTGATTAATTTCAAGGCTGGAAAATTAAACAGGTTGAAGTTATTTAAGCTTATTTTTATTCTTTTTGGTGTATGGATACTTTGCGCCGAGACTGCGCTTGGGCAAAAACCTGGATTTGTACCTCCACCACGCCGAAAATCGAGCGACCTTTACAGAAACCCTGTGAGGGTGATGCTCAATCAGTTTTCCATCACAGGAACGACTGGTTATGGCTTGGTCATGTACAGCCATGAGCTCAATAATGTTTATTTCTACCAGTCACAAAGTAATCAAATCATCGTTCCTATTGTTGAGGGGGAGCCAGCCCCAACCGGAGTAATAGCTGGCAACAGCAACTGGTTCAACAGAAGCACCTACGGAGACACGCTCGACCTCACCAATTATTTTGAAGTGCCATACAGGCCTTTGGACGAACCTGTGTTTAACCCGGAGTTAAGGAGAGAATTCAGTATGGCCACCGACACCATGCCGCTTAAGTTTAGGTCATTGTCGCATAGTATCCCTATAGGGGTGGTTGTACATTTCAACTATCTGAATTTTAGAGCAGGGGCGGGGGCAACATTTGAAAGGCAATATTTCACCTCTTTTAAGCCAATTACTTTCAAAGAAACGATCCGGCCTTTTGAACCGGAGGTGTCTCCGGTCTTCTTTCAAAGGTATTTTGCAACGGTTGGCTATAAATTTTATGACTTCTGGAGCTATTCTTTTGCCGGTGAAGCGCAAATAGGCGTTTTGCGTGGTGGAGGAAAAATAAAAGGAGAGCAGCCCATTTATGACTATGCTGTGATACAACGAGGGGCCTTCTTTAATTTGGGGATTTCAATTGAAAAGAACCTTTCTGAGTATTTCAGGGTCATTGTGAAGCCTTCTTTCGACTACCACACATTCAACACCAACCTGACAGAAGCCGGTATTGCTATTCCACACAAGCAACAAACCTTCTTTATCCAAGCTGGTGTTTCTATCAATATTCCGGATATCCGCCGTTGCCCATTGCCCTCCTGCGCCATACAGCTGAAGCATGCGCACAATGGCAACAATGAAATTGTAAGGGGCCAACCCATCACAAAACATCAGAACCCGAAAATGGGTCAAAACCATAGGAAACTCTTCCGCTACAAGTGGAAAAACCGCAATAAAATTGAGCCCTATTAGGTCGTGAAATTGATCACTTATCCATTGCATTTTTTTTAGTCGTCAACAATAATTTTAACTAACTTGCGCTCTGTTTTTTTGGAGCGTTTGAACATAATTTATGGCAGAAGAAGACAAGTCAAATATCATCCCAATTAATATTGAAGATGAAATGCGGGGTGCCTACATCGACTACTCCATGTCGGTGATTATTTCCAGGGCACTTCCCGACGTTAGGGATGGTCTGAAACCGGTTCATAGAAGGGTGCTTTTCGGCATGCTTGATCTCGGTGTGAACTATAACAAGGCATATAAGAAGTCGGCGAGAATAGTAGGTGAGGTACTGGGTAAGTACCACCCTCATGGTGACTCCTCGGTGTACGATACCATGGTACGTATGGCTCAGGATTGGTCATTGCGTTATCCGCTGGTCGATGGTCAAGGCAACTTTGGTAGTGTCGATGGTGATTCACCGGCAGCCATGCGTTACACGGAAGCCCGATTGAAAAGAATTGCTGAAGAACTGCTTGCCGATATCAACAAGAATACGGTTGATTTTCAGCCCAATTTTGACGACTCACTGGAAGAACCTACAGTGCTCCCAGGCAAGTTTCCTAACCTGCTGGTGAATGGAAGCAGCGGTATTGCCGTAGGTATGGCTACTAACATGGCCCCTCACAACCTGAGTGAGGTGGTAGACGGCACGATTGCCTATATCGACAACAAAGAAATTACCGTTGAGGAGCTGATTAAATATGTAAAGGCGCCTGATTTTCCAACCGGGGGCATCATATATGGCTACTCTGGCGTAAGGGCGGCGCTTGAAACCGGCCGGGGCAGAGTGGTGATGCGTGCCAAAGCTGAAATCGAAGCAATGCCGTCGGGCAGGGAGCAGATCATCGTTACGGAAATTCCTTATCAGGTCAACAAGGCCTCGATGATTGAAAAGACTGCCGCACTGGTAAACGAAAAGAAGATAGAAGGCATATCTGACATCCGTGACGAATCGGACAGGGACGGCTTCAGGATCGTTTATGAATTAAAAAGAGATGCGGTGGCCAATATCGTACTCAACAAACTGTATAAATATACGCAGCTTCAGACCTCATTTGGCGTAAACAATGTGGCCCTTGTTAAAGGACGTCCGCAAACGCTCAACCTGAAGGACCTGATTCAGTATTTTGTAGAGCACAGACATGAGGTGGTGATCCGCAGGACCCAGTTTGAGCTGGATGAAGCCGAAAAGCGTGCCCATATCTTGCTGGGCTACCTGATCGCTTTAGATAACCTGGACGAAGTGATCAACCTGATTCGCTCATCAAGGGATCCTGATACAGCGAAAACGGGACTGATGGAGAAGTTTGGCCTGAGCGAGATACAAGCCAAGGCCATTCTGGAAATGAGACTTCAGCGCCTTACCGGCATGGAGCGTGAGAAAATCCAGAAAGAGTATGATGAAGTAATGGCGCTGATCGACAGGTTGAAGGAAATCCTGGAGAAAGAAGAGCTTCGTATGGGCATTATCAAAGACGAACTTCTTGAAATGAAGGACAGATATGGTGATGAGCGTCGCACGGCCATTGAAATGGTTGGTGATGAGTTCACCATGGAGGATATGATTGCCGACGATGAAATGGTCATTACTATTTCACATCAGGGCTATATCAAGCGCACACCACTGGTTGAGTACCGAACACAGGGCAGGGGTGGAGTTGGCGCAAGAGGTGTGACCATGAAGGACGATGATTTTCCTGAGCACCTTTTTGTAGCTACTGCCCACAACTACCTGCTGATTTTTACAGCGCTGGGACGTGTGTTTTGGTTGAAAGTGTATGAAATTCCTGAAGGTGGTAAGGTAACCAAAGGAAGGGCGATACAGAACCTTATCAATATTGAGCCGAGTGATTCCGTCAGAACCGTTATTAATGTGAAGAACCTTTCTGATGCGGACTACATCAACAATAACTACATCATGATGTGTACCAAATTGGGTACCATCAAGAAAACTTCGCTTGAGGCTTATTCAAGGCCTAGAACGAACGGTATCAACGCCATTAATGTGGTGGAGGGAGACCAGTTACTTAGTGTGAGCCTTACTAACGGCGATAACCACATAGTGATTGCCAAGAGCAAAGGAAAGGCCATTCATTTCCACGAATCCGATGTGAGACCGATGGGACGGAATGCGACTGGAGTGAAAGGCGTTACCAGAGAAGGAGCCGACGATATTGTAGTTGGCATGGTTGCTGTATCAAGGGAGGATACGAATATTCTGGTTGTTTCTGAGAAAGGCTATGGAAAGCGTTCTTCGATAGAAGACTACCGTATTACGAAGCGTGGCGGAAAAGGTGTTAAAACGATCAACATCACAGAAAAGACTGGTTCACTTGTTGCCATCAAGGAGGTGGTAGATACCGACGACCTGATGATTGTGAATCGCTCAGGCATCACCATCAGGATTTCGGTAGAGGTGCTGAGAGTAATGGGCCGGAATACGCAGGGAGTGAGGCTTATTAAACTTAACGACACGGATGCGATTGCTTCGGTAGAGAAAATAGAGGCAATTGAGGAAGACGAAATAACGGAAGAAGGAGGCGAGGTTGACGGCGAAAATACGAGTCCTGAAGCGTCAGATGCTGAAAACGCTAATAACGACGAGCCACAAGACGAATAATTCTAAATGATTTGTAAATTTGTTCAATCGAACCAACCAAAGGAAATAAACTAAAACTGCAAAAGAAGATTATCACTATGAAAAACATGCTGTTACTTCTCGCTGGTGTGCTTTTGTTCACGGCGAGTTATGCTCAGAAAGGCAATGTGGTGAAGGCTGAAAGCCTCCTTAATAAAGGAGATGTGGCCGGCGCAAAAGCCGAGATAGATGTTGCTGTTACTATTGAAAAGAACGCCAGTAAGAGTAAGACCTTTCTTACAAAAGGAAAAATTTATAAGGCCATAGCTACGAGTGAAGACCCAGCCGTTAGTGGCCTTATGGACACAAACAAGGCTATTGCTGAGGCTTCTGAAGCGCTCAAAAAGGCGATGACTATGGAGTCTGAAGGTTCGGTAAACTACAACTTTGCCGAATACGAAGTGGAAGACTTTTGGAGCAAGTTCCTGAACACAGGTGGAGAAGTTTATGGGGAAGAGGACTACAATGGTGCCTATGAGAACTTCTACAAGGCCTCTCTTATCAAGCCAACCGACTCATTGACGTTGTTTTACGCAGGTGTTGCGGCGCAGCAGGCTGAGATGACAGATGAAGCGATGAAGATGTACTACAAACTGATCGATCAGGGTGATGCCAACGAAGACATCTACTCCACAATGGTTTATCTTGAGAGAAGTGAAAAGAAAAACGATGCCAAGGCACTTGCTTTGTTGGAAAAGGCGAAAGTAGCTTTCCCTGACAATGCAGACTTTATGCGTGAGGAAATCAATATTCTGATTGCTATGAAAAAAGGCCCTGAGGCCATCGAGAAGTTGAAAGGCGCTATTGAAAAGGAGCCGGACAATGCTTCGCTTTACCTTAACCTGGCTGTTCTTTATGACAATTTGAGTGTCCAGACTGAAGCTGACGGTAACGCTGCTGAAACGCAGGATCTTATTGCTAAAGCTCAGACAAATTATGAAAAAGCGTTGGCTATCGAGCCAGGAAACTACGTTGGGAACTTTAACCTTGGTGTAATCTGGGTGAACAGAGCCAAAGTATATTACGACAAGGCGAGAGCCATGGATTTGAAAACCTATCAGAAAGAAGGCGGTAAGCTGGTGGAAGAAGGTGACAAAGTGTTAACTAAGTCGTTGCCTTATCTTGAAGCCGCCCATGTTGCTGAACCAGAAGATTGTTCTGTAATGGGGCCTTTGATGTCGGTGTACACTCAATTGAAGAAGAATGCGAAGGCAGAAGAAATTGCTGATGCACAAGACGCTGCTGGCTGTAATTAATAATATTTGACTTCGGTCGAAGAGCCCTGCTGGAAATACCGGTGGGGCTTTTTTTATGCGTTTTGCATTTTGATGCTGGAAAGCAAAGCTTCCTTTTCCATTTCACTCACTTCCAGACTATAGAAGCCAAATTCGTCCACCACTTTTCCTGTTAGCCTGTAGAACCCTTTGCCACGAAAAGGATGTTTCCTGGCAACTTGTGGGAAGTGCGTAGTATCAATGAAATTGCCTTCCTGGTCAATGAATGTGCCAAAGTGCATGGCATCGCCCTTGAGCGTGCTGGTGTTTTTTGTGGCAATGAGGTAACCCAGCATTGTGACAGTTTTTCCAAGATAGGCTGGAAACTGCGATGCCATTACGGGCTCAAACGGAATGTCTCGCAATAACAAGAACGGATCACAAAGTGGATAACCAAGTAAATCCAGCTCATCAAAGGCATTGTCCAAGGGATCAACTGTTAATGCAGGCAGCTCAAAGTCCTTGATGGAGGGAAGTCCGAACAACTGCTGTTCTTGCATCTTGCTTTTGGCACCACCCATTTTGCCAAACATATAATGCGACTCCCATAGCAGCCGCTGTTTGGTTTTTCCTGTATAACGGAGCGCACCTACTCTTAGCAAAAGTGTCAATTGGTCGAGTGAAATGCCTGTTCTGCTGACAAGATCTTCCAGGCTCAGGAAGAGTCCTTTTTTGTGCCGACTTCCCAGCACCCTTTCGATGGTGGTCGCTTCCAGGTCTTTCACTGACCCAAGCCCAATCGTGATGGTCTTTCCATCAATTGTGGTTTGGTTCTCGCTTTTATTGACACAAGGGGCCTCAATAATAGCTCCATGCATTTTGGCTTCGTGGGCATAGAGCTCAGGCTTGTAGAATCCACCACCATTATTGAGCGTGGCCACCATATACTCAAGAGGGTAGTAAGCCTTCAGAAATAGGCTTTGATAGCTCTCCACGGCATAGGAGGCTGAATGCCCTTTGGAGAATGCATAGCCTGCAAAGCTTTCGATCTGATGCCACACTTCCTCAGTCAGTTTCTTATCGTAGCCTTTTTCACAACAATTGTTGAAGAATCGTTCTCTCACTTCCTGAAACTCCTCTCTGGACCTGAACTTGCCTGACATTCCTCTGCGCAGAACGTCTGCTTCGGCCAGAGACAGCCCTGCGAACATATGTGCCACTTTTATCACGTCTTCCTGATAGACCATAATGCCATAGGTTTCTGGCATGATATCCATCATCACCCGGTGGGCATCTTTTCTTCGCTCAGGAAAACGGAAGCGGAGAATATACTCTCTCATCATGCCCGACCTTGCCACGCCAGGCCTTATGATGGAACTGGCGGCCACCAGGCCGAGGTAGTCGTCTACCTTCAGTTTTTTGAGCAGCATACGCATGGCAGGCGACTCGACATAAAAACAGCCGATCGCTTTACCCTCTCTAAGAAGCTCCTTCACCCTTTCATCCTTTTTGAATCTTTTGATATCGTGGATGTCGATTTTTGGATCAGCCGGATTGTTGTTGCTGATGATGTCAATCGCTTCTTTTATTTTCCCAAGACCACGCTGGCTCAGAATGTCGAACTTGTACAGACCAACGTCTTCGGCAAGCACCATGTCGAACATGGTGGTGGGAAATCCTTTAGGTGGCAGGTGAGTGGCGGTGAAATAAGTCATCGGTTTTTCACCGATCAGAATGCCTCCTGCGTGGATACTCAGGTGGCTGGGAAAATCGTGGATAAGCTGACTATAGCTCATGATCTTTTGCACCAATTGATCGGGCACCTTCCCGCTTTTTGTGTTGGTGTTCATCTCTTCGATTTCGATTGAAGGAAGTCCAAAAACTTTTCCTAACTCCCTCGCCACCGATTTGTACTGGAATGTGCTGTAGGTAGCCAGCAACGCAGCGTTTGGGAAGCGGTTGAAAATATATTGAGTAATATCCTCTCTGTCTCTCCACGAAAAGTCGATATCGAAATCGGGAGGATTTGTTCTGTAAAGGTTAATGAAGCGCTCGAAATAGAGATCAAGCTCAATCGGATCCACATCGGTTATGTGCAGCAGGTAGGCCACAATGCTGTTGGCACCGCTGCCCCGCCCGACGTAGAAGTAGTTTTTGCTGCGGGCGTACCGGAGAATGTCCCAGTTGATAAGAAAGTAGGCTACAAATCCTTTTGCACGGATAGTTTCCAGCTCTTTGTTGATCCGCTCCTGAATTTGCCGGGTAGGTTTTCCGTAGCGATAAGAGACGCCGTCCTGGCAAAGTTTGGAAATGAGCTGGAAGTCGTTTGTTTCCGAACCAGTATAGGTTTTTAGGTTTTGGTGGGGCCGGTCGTCGCTGAAATCAAAAAATATCCCGGATTCACCGGCTATTCGCTCAGCATTGAGCAGTAATTGTGGGGTTTCTTTGTAGATGGTTGCCAGCTCTGCGGGCGAGTAAAAGTGGTCGACATCGCCAGCCAGCTGCCAGGGTTCGAGCTTGGTCAGCAGAGCATTTTCAGCAATAGCCCTTAACAGCCGGTGTGTGTTGTAGTCTCTTTTGTGCCTGAATGTGGAAGTTACCAATGCAACAAGCTTATTCTTTGGGAGAGACTCTTTCTGCAAGTGCAGATAGGTAATTTCATGCGGTTTGATGCCAACCCATTCGTGGGGAAGCAAGTTGTGAAGGCTTTTTCTATAAATCTCCCACGGATAGATGACGGTGACATTTTGCCACTTTTGAGGCGCACCCGACGGAATGGGCGGTGAGCCTTCTCTGAGGTGCTTTGAAAGGTGTTCGTTTATTTCCTGAAAGCCCTCATTGTTCCTGGCTATAGCGATGTAGAGCTGCTGAAGGTGATTCCGGAAATCAACCCCCAGAATGGGCCTGATGCCATATTTGGAAGCCTCTCTTACAAACTCAAGACAACCGGCGGTTGAATTAATGTCGGTCAGGCACAGTGTGAACACACCCTTCGTTCTGGCTTCCTCAAGGAGCTCGTTGGGGCTCATAGTGCCGTATTTGAAGCTGTAATAAGAGTGGGTGTTGAGGTACAAGATGGCAGGTTTTATGTTTACCCCGCTAAAATACTAAATAAATTAGCTTTATCACTCTTGTAAATACTATATAATTTAGTTTTTCTAACGACGATAACTCGCAAGTTGTTGAAGGTTGGCTATTTCCTTTCACTCGATTATCGTGCAGGTCTCAGAATATTATTTGTTATGGGCATTCGCCAATAGCACAACTCCAAATAATTTGCTGTACCTTTGCAGCTTAATCTATATTAAGTTTTAATGAGTATATTTTCTGAGCTTGGGTTATCAGAGCCCTTGCTAAGGGTTCTTCCCGAATTGGGGTTTGAATCTCCTTCTCCCATCCAACAGCAGTCCATTCCGTTATTAATAAGTGAGCCCATCGATTTTATTGGCCTTGCTCAAACGGGAACAGGAAAAACTGCGGCCTTTGGTTTGCCGCTGCTGGACCATGTGGATAGTAGTGATCTTACCACACAGGCGCTGATTATAGCGCCAACACGTGAGTTGTGCCAGCAGATTGCGGCGCAGCTTGTAGCATTTGCCAAGTATTATCCCAATTTACGTATTCAGACAGTTTATGGTGGAGCGCCAATAGGCCCTCAGATAAAAGCCATAAAAGCCGGAGTGCAGATCATTGTGGCAACTCCCGGCAGACTCATCGACCTGATTGACAGAAAGGTCGTGAAAATTGAGACCATTGACATTGTCGTTCTCGATGAAGCGGACGAAATGCTCAACATGGGCTTCAAAGAAGACATTGACGCCATTTTGTCCCACACACCGGAGGAGAAAGCCACCTGGCTTTTTTCGGCTACCATGCCTCGTGAAATCAGATCATTGATCAAGAAGTTCATGAAGGATCCGGTAGAGGTTTCGGTGCAGTCGGGTAATGTGGTGAATACCAATATTGAACATCAGTATGCCGTTATCAGGGCGTCTGACAAAATAGAGGTGCTTCGGAGATTTATCGACTTCCAGCCTGACATGCTGGGTATTGTGTTTTGCCGAACCAAGATAGATACCCAAAACCTGGCTGTAGAGCTTACACAAAGTGGCTATCATGCTGAAGCTTTGCATGGAGACCTTTCGCAACAGCAGCGTGACCAGGTGATGAAGAAATTCAAAGCCCATGCCGTTCGCCTGCTGATTGCTACCGACGTGGCTGCCAGGGGCATTGATGTGAACGACCTGAGTCACGTGATCCATTTCTCTTTACCAGATGATTCGGAATATTACACGCACCGAAGCGGCAGAACAGCAAGGGCGGGTAAAACAGGTATTTCTCTGGCACTGATTACGCACCATGACATCCGTAAAATCCGCTTCATTGAAAAGAAGCTGGGCATTGGGATGAAGAAAGTGCAGGTGCCGGCAGTTAGTCAGATATTGAACAGTCGGCTTGAGCACTGGGCTGACAAAGTGATGGAAACTGAGGTAAACGAAAGCCTCGACATCAAAATTCACGAGAAGGTGGTAGCCATGTTTGCTGAGATGAACCAGGAAACCTTGCTTGCCAAGCTTTTGTCGAGACAAATGGAGCTTATAGGCTACAAAGAAGTATCGGACAAGAACCTGAACGATGACCGTACCGGAGACCGGGGCAATGACCGGGGCATGGAACGCAGAGGTGACCGCCGTGAAAGGGATGGCAGAAGGGATCGCAACGATTTCGGCAGCGAAAGAAGAAGTGACCGCAGAGACGAGCGTCCCGACAGGCGAAGTGATCGCCCTGATCGTGGCTTTGACAAACCAGCTAGAGCTGAAAGGCCTTCGAGACCCGAAAGAAGTGATAGACCTGTGAGGTCTGAGAGCAACGACCGGCCAGTGAGGTCTGAGAGGCGTGAAAGAACAAACAGTGAAACTGGTTCCGGGCCAGCAGGCAAGGGCATGGATCGCTTTTTTATCAACATCGGTAGTATGGACCAAGTGAACAAGGGCGAATTGCTCAAATTCATTTGTGATCAGACGAAGCTGAGAAAAGACGATATAGGACAGATTCAGCTCAACAAGAGCCATTCGTTTTTTGAGGTGGACGCAAAGAGCGCCGGTAAAGTGGCAAGCAGCTTCAAAGGGCTGGTGATTGACGGCCGGGAGCTGAGAGTTAACAAAGACGAACCGAAAGGATAAAGCATAAAAAAGCCTGGCATCGACCAGGCTTTTTTGTGTCTATTTCTCTGTAATTATTCTGGGCACGTTTTCTTTTTCCAGCAACTGATTGAAAGCAGGGAAGTCAGTCGTCAATACTTCATCATACGGCTTTCTTAGGTCAATAAACTGTTTTTTGAGATCGTCGTATCGCTCCAGCATGCCTGCTGTTGGTTTATTGTGATCGTCAATCACCACACCGTAAAGCCTGGCTATGTGGTTAGTGAACTTCCTCTCAAAATTGATTTCGTCCTGGCTGGTTTCAATCTGATTTTGGAATATAGCGTCTTCTGCTTCGGTCAGCTTCTTGTTCAATGCCGTTGCCTTGTCTTTGATTGCCGAAGAATAGCCAGCTTTTTCCGACCTTTCTGCAATGGCCTTTGCCTGCTCCCTGATAGCCCTCATGTTTCTGATCAAATCCTGGCTTTTGGTGATGTAGTCGGTCATTTCTGAAGCGAGATCAAATTGGGCCTGGTAGTCGGCTGTTGTAATGTGAGGCCAGCGAGGGTCTGCCTTTAACTCAAAGGTCTCGGTTTGGGAATAGTCTCCAGCCGTTAGTTTCACGGAGTAGGTGCCAGGCACAGCTTTTGGGCCAGGCGTTCTGTTAGCGCTGAACACCATCGCCATAAAGTTATCAGCCATTTTTGGGCCGGGGTACATCAGGTTCCACGACAGGCTGTTCATGCCTTCTTTTAGTTCCAACTCTTTTTCTCCCTTTGCCTTGTCGGGTTTGCTTGAGTAAACCACCGGAGTAACATCCCTCGCATCCATTATTTCTAAAGTCACTTTGTCGTCGGTCTTACTCACAAAGAAGTTGATATCTGCTGACCGCCCGTTCCAGCCGCCTACATTGGTTCTGTAGGTGTCTCTGGGCTTGTAAAGGAAGGCATCCCTTGCCATCAGGTCATCGTTGAGCTGGTGCAGGGGTGTAAGATCGTCCAGTATCCAAAAAGCCCGGCCCTGGGTGCTGATGACAAGGTCTTTCTCATGTACCTCCATATCGGTAATGGGCGTTACAGGCAAGTTAAGCTGAAAGGGTTGCCAGTTTTTACCCTCATTGAAGGAAAGGTACATACCGAATTCTGTGCCGGCGTAGAGGAGCCCTTTTCTGTCGGGGTCTTCAGCGATGGCTCGTACAAAGTGATTTGCAGGAATGCCGTTTTTACCGTTGGTCAGCGTCGACCAGGTAGCACCAAAGTCGTTGGTCATGAAAATGTAAGGGCTGAAATCCTTCCTGCGGTATTTGTACACAGCCACGAACGCTCTTCCGGCCTGATGAGACGATAGCTCAATCTTGTTCACAGTGCCCATGGCGGGCATGCCGGGAGGGGTGATGTTTTTCCACGACTTGCCGCCGTCTCTCGTGATGTGCACCAGCCCATCGTCGGAACCGGCCCACAGCTCACCTTCATTGAAGGGAGACTCCTCCAGCGCAAAGATGCTTGAGTACACTTCTACACCTGTGCCGTCGTGCTGAATAGGGCCACCAGGGATACCCAACGTTTCAGCGAACTTAGTGGTAAGGTCCGGGCTTATCACTTCCCACGACTGCCCTTTGTTAGTTGACTTGTGCACATAGTTGGAGCCGTCGTAAATAACGTTTGTGTTGAATTTTGAAATCAGTACAGGGAAATTCCACTGCCAGCGGTACTTGAGCTTTCTTTGCTCGGTACCTTCTGTATAGTGAGGGTAGGCCGTTACCTGGCGCATTTCGCCGGTTTTCTTGTTGTAGAAAGTTATCTCGCCGCTGTAGCTTGTTGCATAAATGATGTCGGGGTTGGTTGGATCCACCGCCACGTCAGCCGATTCGCCACCGCCAACGCCGAACCACTCTTCGGTGTCGGTGAGAGAGCCGGAAGAGTAGGAGGGAACTGAGATGGTAGTGTTGTCCTGCTGGCCGGCATAGAGACGGTAAGGAAACTGGTTGTCGACAGTGACTCTGTAGAACTCTGACGTGGGCTGGTTCTGCTGGTGCGACCAGCTTTTGCCTCCGTTGATAGATACAGTAGCGCCACCATCGTTGCAGTGGATCATAATGTCCGTGTTGTCGGGATTGATCCAAAGGCCGTGGTTATCGCCATGGGGCACTCTTATGCGGGTATCGAATGTTTTGCCCCCGTCAATCGATTTGTAGAAGCCCACGTTGTTGACGTACACTGTGTTGGCATCTTTCGGGTCGGCGGTAATATGGGTGTAATACCAGCCCCGCTGGCGAAGCTCGTGGTCCCGATTGATTTTCTTCCAGGAACCACCGGCGTCGTCGGTTCGGTACACGCCGCCTTTGCTTTCGTCGGCCGTTTGTATCAGTGCCCAAACACGATCAGGTTGAGCAGGTGAAATGGCTAGTCCGATGCGGCCAAGAAGCCCAGTCGGCAGTCCGCCTTCCAGCTTTTCCCAGGTCTCACCCATGTCTTTCGACTTCCAGATGCCGCCTTCCATGCCGCCGTCGGTCATGGCCCAGGGTTTGCGATCCGCACGCCACATCGCCGCATACATGATGCGAGGGTTGGCGGGGTTCATCTCTATATCTATAGCGCCAGTGCTGTCGCTTACGAATAGCTTTTTTTTCCAGCTTTTGCCTCCATCAATGGTTTTGTACACTCCCCTGTCCGGGTTGGGGCCGAAAGCGTTACCCAGAGCAGCTACCATGGCAATGTCAGGATTAGAGGGATGAACAACAATTTTACCGATCTGTCCCGCATTGGGTAGACCAATGAAGTCCCAGGTTTTTCCTTCGTCCATGGTTTTGTACACACCAATGCCGGGAGAAACATTGCCTCGAAGACAGGCGGAGCCAGTGCCGACATAAATCACATTTGGGTCGGAGGGAGCCACGGTAATAGCACCAATGGAGCCCACCTGAAACTGGCCGTCAGTGATATTCTCCCAGTTCCAGCCTGCGTCGTCTGTTCTCCAAACGCCGCCGCCCTGCGATCCCATGTAGAAGGTGTAGGGACTTTGAGGTATGCCAGCAACGGCAGTAGCTCTTCCGCCTCTGGAGGGGCCAACTGACCGGTATTTCATTTCCGAGAAATACTTTTGGTCAATGGTTTTGGGAGGTTGGGTTGTCTGGGCTTTTCGTTGTGCCAGGGCGGTTACTGCAAAAGTCACTAGCAGCAAGGGGAGCGCAAGTCTTTTCATGGTTAAGTTGTTTGATCTTCAATTGTTAGCCTCAAAGTATGAAGAAATAGACTTTGTGTTTAATCAATTTCGTAGCGCTGGCCGATAATAAGGATAATAGGGGGAGATTAGAGACGACTAAGGTGCGTAATTCACCTCCGTTGTTGCGCCCGTCACCAACGTTTATATAAGATTCAAGTAAACTGTATCGATATTGATTTACATTTATAAAAACAAGTTAGATGAGCTTTATGAGGGAAATTCTAAGATTCTCGATGTTTTTAGTGTTGTTGCTAACTGCCCTATCATGTTCTCCTCCACAGTCAGGGACGAAAGCGGTTGGTGAACAGATCACCTGGCCCGACTCAATACCCTGGTGGAAGGCGAATAACCTTCGCACTATGCAGACCAATCTCCCTGCTTATGAGGCTGATCTTAATGTAGACTCACTGATCAATGATCTCAAAGCTTTCTCGGTGAACACGTTGATCATCAATGCCGGTGGCATTATGGCCTTTTACCCCACCAAACTGGAAGACCAGTACACGAACTCTTTTATGAAGGAAAATATGTTGGGTGATGTAATCAGTAAATGCCATGAGAACGGCATTAGGGTAATTGTGCGATTTGATTTCAGCCGGGCTCACGAAAGCATTTTCGACAGGCATCCTGATTGGTTTTATCTGTCGCCAAAAGGAGAGCGGATCAGGAACGACGATATGTATGTGATTTCCATTAATGCACCCTATGAGCAAAAGGTGCTTTTCGACATTGTTGGTGAGGTGATTGACTTGTATGCTATTGATGGTATTTTCATCAACATGCCGGGTTACCAAACACGAAATGCCTATGAAGGCGTTTATCACGGCATTGACCAAAACCCCTACGATAAAGAGCGGTTTATGGAGTACAGCGGTATGACCCTGCCATTGGTGGAGGACGACGCTGACCCGGTATTTCAAAAATACCAGGAGTTCAAAAAGTTCACTGTGGATGACTTGATGAAGCGACTACATTCCATGGTGAAGGCAAAGAATGAGCAGATCGCCATTTGCACGTACATGGGCAACTACGTCGACATCATCAGACATGAGTCGCACCCAAGTGGCCTGCCTTACTGGCCCTATTCAGCCTCTGACAATGTCAACAACGTAGAAAACAGCTACCCTGACCACATCATAAGTAACGCAAGTATCCAACAGATTTCTTTTCAGTCGAGGTACAACGCCGTGGAACCTGAGGAGTCGGCCATCAGGCTGTATCAAAACATTGCCAACGGCTCAGGGCTCGACATGAGCATCATGGGCGATTTTCAAGGGAATGAAGACGAGAGGAGTTATGGGGTTTTCAGAGAAGTATATGCCCACCACAAAGCCAACGAAAAGTACTACGGTCATTATATGTCTCCGGCTGAAATCGCCGTGGTATCGCCTGGCTACTGGCCGGGAGGCGAGCGTGCGCAGGAATACAGGGGCATTCAGCTCATGCTGAAGGAGGCTCACCTTCAATTTGATCTGATAGAAGATGCCCAGTTGTCGAAACTGGGAAATAAGATGAAAGGCTACAAGGTGATCATCCTTCCGGAAATTGTGAGTCTGGACAGCGGATCACTGGCTGTAATTAAGGCAGCAGTTGCTGGCGGCACACACCTGATTGCGACCAATAAGTCGTTGAGTGGGCACCCGGATGCGCTGCTCGAGCTGTTCGGTGCAAAGGCTGTCCAGCCAGATCAGGACGGAGCAGGCTATTACCTGGCGCCTGAAAACAAATCAGTATTTAAAAGCTTTGATTTACAGAGTCTTATCATGTTTAAGTTTAACCTTGGCTTTTATAATTTTGACCAGGCTGACGAAACCTATTTGCCCATTTACACACCTGGCCGACCAGGCCCTCCCGAGAAAATAGGAGGCCATGAACCGACAGGTTACAAGGCCGTGGCCGTGAAAAACCATTCTGCAAGCAAAGCTGTTTTGATGCCCATCAATCTCGGCAGATTGTACTACATACATGGCTACGAAGAGCACAAGCAGATACTGCTTGATATAATCAATTACCTGGAGCCCGGCATTAGCGATTTGTTCACAACTAATGCGCACCCGAGAGTAGAGGCGGTGTTGCAAAAGTATGTAGAGAACACCCCCGAGAACTTTGGCAGGCAGGAGGAAGACGGTATCATTTTACATCTGGTGAATATTACAGGGTTTAGTGGCAACACGTTTTTTGAACCACTTACAGTTAATGACCTGGAATTCAGGGTGCGATGTGAAGTTAAACCATCCAGCGTGTTTACGATGGTGGGCAGTGATCCGGTTGACTATCGTTGGAGCGATGGGTACCTGCAACTCAAGATAGAGGAGTTGGGGCAATATGAAGCTGTGGTTATTGAAAAGTAGAAAAAAACATAAGGGCAATGGTAAATATATTTTCTTTTAGCCGACCTGAGAAATTATGGAGCTTTTACCTAGCTTTCATAAACCATTGATTTTTAAAACTATGAAAACATTTTTTCCTATTGTTTTACTGTTCCTGACTGTCCACCTTGCTGTAGGGCAGGATGATGGTGCTAAAACCGAAAAATTCGGCAATGCTACTATCGACAAATACATTGCCTCCGTTACTGAGTTTGCCAGCAAACAAAAAGGACTGTCTTCAACTCTGGCAAAGCTGGATGGAGATATTGACAAAGCGTCAAAGGAAGAGGATGAAAGTGCTATAGACGGCCTGCTCTCCAGGTTCAAAGACCTGGAAAGCTCTTACAAATCGCTGGATACAGACTCGAAACGCCTGTCTACTGACGGTGCCACTGCTTCAAAGGCTAGTTCGCAATGTGGCACCAAGGCACCGAAATGTGCAGAAGGAGTGAAGAAGGCCACCGCATTACTTGATGGTTCGATGAAAGCTATTGTTACAGACAAAACCAAAATGACCGGGCTGAAAGCTAAGGCCGAGGCTGCCAAAAAGAAGTTTGGCGGTTCCGGGGAATGACATTCCTATCATTAAGCAATTGCAAAACGCTATGATGCTTTAATCTTAGCGTTTTTTGTTAGTTTCAAGTATGTTGAAAAATTATACCCTGATAATCTGTTTCCAGCTGTTGACGTTTTGGGCAGCTGGCCAAACCATTAATTACCCTGCTGATATCCCCGGAATGGAGCGCCTGGTAATTAAAACTAAAGAAGCGCTGGCGTCCAATGAGATTACCGACTATGACATTGCCATTAAACTAGGAGCTGATCCCAACGTCAAAGCGGAAGGCTACCGGATAAACTGGAATGGGAACCAAACCATCATTTCAGCTAATGACTTCTCGGGTGCCCGGTACGGGCTCCTGGCTTTTACAGAGGAAATTGTCAACGGCGGGAAACCGAACCAAATAAATGGAAGGCAGGTCAACCCATCCATGGAAGTCCGGGCCATCAAGTTCAACCTGCCCTGGGATGCCTACCGGGAGAGCCTCAGCATGGACTACCACCTGAGCACCTGCCGGGATTTGAAGTTTTGGGAGGCTTTTCTGGATATGATGATGGCCAACCGTTTCAACCAGCTGGCGTTGTACAACATGCACCCTTTCCAATACATGGTGAAGTTACCCAACTATCCGGAAGCCAGTCCTTTTACCGATCAGGAAATGGCCGACTGGCAGGCGTTCTGGAAAGGGCTGTTCCGTATGGCCAAAGAAAGAGGAGTAGAGGTATTTATTGTCAACTGGAATATTGTGGTGCCTGAATCTTTTGCCAAACACCACGGTGTGAAAGCCCTCAATGATACTTCGCAAGTGGTGAGGGACTATACAAGGGAGGCGGTGACTGCTGTCATTGATACCTACAACGACCTGTCAGGCCTTGGTGTAACCCTGGCCGACTGGATGACAAAAATGACAGCAGCAGAGCGGGAGGACTGGATTGCTGAGACGTTTGTAGCAGGCATGAGAGCGGCAAACAGGCCGGTGAAGTTTCTGCACAGGGCCGTGTTGTCGGGCTCAAGCAATGAAATGAGACGCATACTGGATGCTGCTGATTTTCAAGATCCTGTGCAAGTAGAAGTGAAGTTCAACTGGAGCCATGGGCATTCAACACCGAAGCTTTTGATCACCCACGCCAGCGAGTCAGGCGCTGTGAATACCGGCTATTGGAATCCGGCCCCTGAGAACTACAAAATTGAGTGGATGGTGCGCAACGAGGACTTCTTTATTCTCCGGTGGGGCGAGCCAGACTTTATCCGTAGCCACATCAAAACCAATACAGCCGACTATATGAACGGGTATTATATTGGTTCTGAGGGCTATATACCTGCTTTCGAATACTTCACCAAACCTGAAATTGGTCGCACGTGGAACTACGCCTTCGAGCGCCAGTGGTTGTTTTACAGTCTTTGGGGCAGGCTACTGTACGATATCAACACGCCTGACAAGGTATTTGAAGAACAGTTCAATCGAAAATATCATATGGATCAAGGGCCGCAGATGTTGGAGGCATATAAACTGGTGAGCAGGATGCCGTTGAGGCTGGCTTCGTTCTTCGGTTCTACCTGGGACTACACACTTTACGCTGAAGGGTTTATGTCGCCGGTAACACCTCCGGGGTATGGCTACGACGACAAGGTCTCCTTCTTTATTTCATTGGAAGAGCTAATGGACCGTAAGGTGCTGGATCCGAGCTACCTTTCTATCAAGGACTATGTGGCTATTCAGGTCGAAAAGAAAAAAGTGTCCGAGAGTAAAAAGACGCCTTTGGATCTGGCAAATGAATTGACAGCCAATGCGGCGGAAGCAGACGTCCTCATAAAGTCTTTTACCGCAAAAGGCACTATTTACACCAGTGAATACAATCAGGAAATAGATGATTTGAGAGCCTGGTCGCTCCTGAGTCGTTATTTTGCTAAGAAGCTGCAGGCAGGGGTTTATCTTGGGCTATTTAGGAAAAATGGAGACACACTTCAAAAGCAACAGGCAGTCAAGGCCCTGGAAGAAGCCCTTGTTATCTGGAAAGAACTTTCGGAGGTAACCTCCAAAAACTACCTCGAAGTGCCCTACATTGTTGGTGGTGTTTTTGGTTTCCAGGATGAAAGGAAGGACTACTTTTCCTGGAAAAGCCTTATTCCAGAAGTGGAAAGAGATATTGAGGTGGCGAAATCTGCCAGCTTCCAAAAGTGACCTTTCAAAAAACTTTGAACAGAAAGGCTAATCTCTTTTGGAGAGGAGAGCCATTTCTTGCGTTGAGGCTCCGAAAACGTTTCTCGCATCTTTCACGAAACCAAAATATAAGATTGGTGTTCCATTTCTTTAACCAATGCTAAAACCCCTATATTTGCACCATAGTCAAAAATGAAAGTCAGAGGGTACATATTCACACGCAAGGTTCTTGCTTATTGCCTAGCCCTCTATTTGCTCAATTATAGCATTGATGGCAGGGACGCTCAGCCTGACTATGTGGCCGAGGATCTGACCCACAACGATATTGAAAGTATCCTGGAGTTCGCTTTGGAGTCGGTGCTGGGTATTGAAAACGCCATGCAGGAACACGATGAGCAGGATGGCGAAAATGGACACCCTGGTGTTCATCATGTGGTCTACTGTCAGCAGTCGCTGCTACCTACGGTTTCGCTCGACAATGACTTTGTGAGTGTTGTTCACACCTTCGGAAATCCCTTGTTTCTCATTCCACAAAATTTTTTGGAGATTAGCTCTCCACCGCCCAAAGCCTGAGCTTAAACCCAAAGTTTCCTGAGTTCAGCTTTTAGCTCTTGCTTTTTTGCATCATATTGAACCTGAGGAATTTTGGTGACCTGCTCCTGCAGCCAAAATGCCATATTGAAACTAACCGGTAGCCTGGTAGGTTATTTGTGTTTGCTGGTATAGTCCATCGGTATTTTTCCTTTGTGTGGCGAATTTCGGAGTAGTCGAATGCAGACAAAAATGTTTTTCTAAGGCAAATTCTGTCAAAAAGTTTCTTCAAATGAAAAATTACCCTTTTCGGGAAAAACTAAATTATAAGTTCGATAATTTGATGTCGGCCGGTCCGGTGGCACTCATACTATATCTCACAATTTTCTCTACGGTTATACTTTCTGTTTTTACCTGCGTCCTCTTTTTTGCCAACATTCATCCCGATGAAGCCCTGCCCGACGGCTATATCAATATACTATGGTTCAGCCTGATGCATACGCTTGATCCTGGCACATTGGCGGAGCATGAAGGCGACTGGATTTACAAGTTCTGGATGTTTGTGGTCACGGGGTACGGCATCATAGCGCTCAGTACGCTGATTGGTTTGATTTCAAATGGAATCATGGACAAAATTGATCGGCTGCGCAAGGGAAGATCCCGTATTGTTGACGACGGCCACGTGTTGATTCTGGGGTGGTCTTCGAAGATTTATACCATCGTGTCTGAATTAATCATAGCCAATGAAAACCAGAAGGATCCTCTTATTGTGATTTTGGCTGACAAGGACAAGATTGAGATGGAGGACAAGATCCGTGACAAAATACCCGACCATAAGAACACCAGGATTGTTTGTCGAACCGGGGATCCTATTGACCTGCACGACCTCGACATCGGCAATCCGGCAGGATCGAAGTCCATCATTATCCTTGACAAGGAAAATGAAAACTCAGACAGCCAGATTATCAAGACAATTCTGGCGATTACGTCCAGTGATACCCGAAGGGAGACACCTTACCACATTACCGCCGAGATAAAGCATAGCGAGAATTATGAGGTGGCCAAGATGGTAGGGAAGGAGGAAGTAGAGCTGATCCTTTCGGATGAATTTGTTTCGAAGGTGATGGTGCAAACCAGTTTGCAATCGGGGCTTTCTGTTGTTTACACGGAGTTGATGGATTTCGGAGGTGATGAAATCTATTTCATGGAGGAGCCAAAGCTGGTAGGTAAAACCTTCAGAGAGGCTGTTTTTAGCTACGAGGATTCTGCCATCATTGGTATGCAGTCGGCTGATGAAGTTGAAATACTGATCAACCCACCAATGAACAAGCTCATTCAAAAGGGAGATAAGCTCATTGGTATCACAGAAGATGACGACACCATGGTTGTATCGGGCAAATCGTTTGTGATTGACGAGCAGCGCATCGTTAGGAGAGAAAAGAAGCCAAGTGTCGTAGAATCTATTCTCGTTATTGGCTGGAACCACAGAGCCAGCCTGGTGATCAGGGAATTGGATAACTATGTGGATGAAGGATCCACTGTTCATATTATTTCAAAATTTCGTATTGAAGAAGAACGCCTGGAGAAACTACAGGCTTCGCTGAAGAATATCAGGTTGGAATTCCAGCACAGCGACACGACTGACAGAACTGAGCTCGAAAAACTCCACTGCCAGCAGTACAATTACATCATCATGCTGTGCTATCAGGACGACTTTCCACTTCAGGAAGCAGATGCACAAACGCTGATTACGCTTCTGCACCTCAGGAATATACTGGAGAGTGCCCCCACAAAAGTGAACCTGGTCTCGGAAATGATGGATATCCGCAATCGCCAGTTGGCCGATGTGACCAGCGCCGACGACTTTATTGTAAGTGATAAGCTGCTTAGTTTGCTCATGACCCAGGTAGCAGAGAACAAATACCTAATGCGTGTATTCGAGGAACTACTTGATGCCGACGGGGCTGAAATCTATATCAAGCCAATTACGGATTACATTTCATTGGAGGCAAACAGCATGGTGACGACCAATTTTTACACAGTGCTGGAGTCGGCTGCACGCCAAAATGAAATTGCCATTGGCTATCGCCGGATGTCAGATGCCAAAAATGTGGAGATGGGCTATGGAGTGGTGGTGAACCCGAAAAAGTCGGACCTGATAGAATTCAGCTGGAAGGACAGGGTGATCGTGATTTCCGAGAGCTAGTCTCATGCCCAATGTCGTTAAGTTAAGCCTTTTTTACCCCGGCCCTGCAGGGAGAATAACGAACTTTCCTTGTCCTTTGTGAATTGAGGTGAGTGAAGTTTAGTGTTCCGATTCCTTAACTTAACGAAATTGGTCTCATGCCTGAGGGGAAAAGAGCAGGACAACTAGAAGTTTTCTTCAAAAATGAGCTCTTCATCTTTTCCCCAAAGCTTCACATAATTGACACTCCCGGTTCCCTGAAACCGGAACTTCAATCCAACCACGTCCACCGGCCCGAAATGGAGGTTCAGGCTGTCGTATGCCAATTCATCGTTGATAAAAAGCCGGCCGGCCATATCTTTTACCTCATACCTCACCTTTACCCAATCTGAGAAGTCTACTCCCAAAGGCGTCGGGTCTTCAACTTTTCCATCCACGTCGTACAGCGTCAACCCTGAGATACAGCCTTTGATGGCCAACGGAACAATAAGCGCTCCTCCCGCCAGCAGGAGATGAATCTCGGTATGCTGACAAATTCCCGCACCTTCTCTAAAATCGTTCCGTATTTCCGTCTGGAACACCAAATTATCGGACTGCAGTCCCTCAAATGCCTTCACATAGAAGTAGGATGTCCAGGGCGTTTCTGGCTGCAGGTGAATATTGTTACTGGTCAGCTTTTCAAGTGGAAGCGACAAAGCCCCATTTCCTTTGATTACATCTTCCACTTTGAAATACACCGGCACCTTTTCCTGCTCTACCAAAGGCAACCAACCCATAGAGGTGATATAAACAGGGTGCTGTTTCACAATACTGTCGTTGACTACCAGCTTTGCCTGGAAGTAGCCCGGGTAGTAGTAGATAGAGGTGTGTACCTTCTTATCATAGGGTACCTGTTGCCGTAGCCTTTTGTCCCAGCTTTGTTGGATAAAGATCGTGTCGATAGCACTGGCTGGCGATGCGTCATAATCGAAGATCACAGAATTGGGCACACCTTCTGACACGGCCTGCTTGCTGCTGAAGCTAAACAGGCTGGCGTCCGGCAGAGGCTTTGTCTCTTCCTGGTCTTTGTTCGAGATATAAAACAGCAGCCATGCACCGAGAGAAAGTATGACTAGCAATGAAAGAATGATGCCGACGGGACGGCCTTTTTTCGCCTCTGCCGAAGTGAGCTTCTTTTGGTTGGTTTCTTTCGGGAGGCTGTTGGCGTATTGATAGGCCTTCCAGTTCTCGTGACCGAGGTACTGAGCAAGCGCATTGAGTGTGGTGGCCGTTGGCTTGCTTTGGTAGTCAATGGTGCCCCACAGGCGCTTCAAAGTGGCCACGCTAAGGTTGGTGCCAGTGGCAGCATGGATCTTCTCACTGAGCGCCTTGAAGTCGTTGGTAGTCCACGCCTCGCCAGGCCCCCAGTTGAGCCGCTTCTCTATTTCAACTAGACATTCTTTTATATTGATATCGTCTGACTCCATGCCCAAAATTTAGCTGAATAGGGTTAGAAAAAATAGTTGAACCGACTTGAGCAGGTTTGAACAGACAAGTCCGGGCGTTTTTCGACAGTCTGTCATTCTTTTCGATTGATTTGTTGAAACCAAAACTCAAAAGTATGCAAAGAATATTACTTGTCCTGCTTGTGTTAGTATCGCTTCCTGGTCTGCTCAATGCTAACGGCTCCCTCAGCCACCCCCAAATCAAGTGGCGTTTTGAAACAGGAGGGCCCGTGAGAGGCACAGTTTCAATCAATGATGGCAAACTTTACTTTGGGAACTCGGCAGGTACCTTATACTGCGTTGAAAAGGAGTCGGCCCGGGAGATCTGGCAGTTCAAAGCTGGGGGTGCCATTGTTTCGCAACCACTTTTGGCAGGCGGAAAGGCAATTTTTCAGGCAAGAGACAACAAAGTGTATGCTGTTGATGCCACTTCAGGCAAGCTATTGTGGTCATTTCAAATGGAGAAGCCCGTTCCACACACCTGGGGATGGGACTATTACGATGCCTCGCCTGTTGCCCATGGCAGCAATGTTTTGATAGGTTCAGGCGACAATAATCTCTATGCGCTCAATTTGCAGAACGGAAAACTCACCTGGAAGTTCTCCACGGCAGATAAGATAAGGGCTACGCCGCTCGTGAACGGGAACAAAGTGTATGTTTCTGATTTCAATGGATTTCTTTATGTAGTGAATGCTGCCAGTGGCAAAGAGGAAGGGAAATATGAGACGGAGGGCGTAAGTTATTACACCAAAGTGTACGGATGGGACAGAACATCATTGATCTCCAGGCCAGCGATGAAGGACAATCAGCTGGTGTTCGGCGCAAGAGATGGCGGCCTTTACAGCATTGATGCCAGGTCGCTTGAAAAAAAATGGAGGTTTACTTATGGATCCTCCTGGGTCGGGAGCTCACCAACAATTGATGGAAATACGGTATATGTTGGGTGGTCCGATGCGCTTGCTGTTTCCGCAGTGGATATGACAAGTGGGAAGGAACTGTGGAAATTCGATGGAGGATCCTATTTCTACTCCACACCAGTGGTGGACGAAAAGCATGTGTATATCGGCTCGTTTACGGGGTTGGTTTATGCATTTGAAAAAACGACCGGCAGGGTGGCGTGGAAGTACCAGACTGAAGGAGCCGTGATGTCTTCGCCTATTCTCGACGAGGGAACCCTCTATGTCGGGAGCGACGATGGTTCCCTGTATGCCTTTGAAGAAGGAGACGAAAGAATGCTTGCTGTCTATTACCCTGAACTGAGGGCGCAAAAAGAGATGATAAGCTCAGAAAAGATTTCGCCATACCTGGAGACCCAGGGCTATCCCCGGCTGGATACCGCTGCGCTTACCACGTTCATGAGAGATCGGATTGCCGACAAAAAACAAAGCAGCATCGTGTTTGCCCATCAGTATATGCCAAAGGCGGTGGTAGGAAAAGAAGCAGGGGGAAGCCTGCTGAACCAGTATATGGAGGCGGGCGGCAGGGTAATCTGGCTGGGTTATTTTCCCAACTATTGGGTGACCAACAAGGATTTCAACATTGTGGCATCCAATGCTCAGTACTCCGTCGATTTGCTGGGAATAAATTTTGACGTCAATATGGACTTTGGTGTGTACTACGCAAAGGCTACGCCAGCAGGTCGCCATTGGGGGCTCCCCGAATCGTTTGCCTCTTTGGGCTCTTCTATCTCAGGTGGCGAGGGCATTGTGCCGCTGGCAGTGAATGAGCATGGGCGGATGGCTGCTTTTTGGAAACCTATTGGTAGTATGAAAGGTGGATGTATTTCGTTTTGTTCATGGCATTATATGCCGATTCAGGAAGAGGACTTAAGAACAATACGGAAGTTGGCTGAGCACGGATTTTAGACCGGCGAGATTTGGAGAGAAGAATGAGATTAGCAAACTTGGAGGCAGCAATAACCATCGCTCAAATCCTGCCAACCAATGTTTGCAAGTATTACCAAATCGCTGCTGCAGTTACACCCTTTTTCAGCGCATGAGCTGGATCTGATCACAGTTCGTTTTGTTACAACTCCGCTGAAGAAGGGTGAATTTTTACTAAAAGCAGGACAGGTTTGTGGAGGCGTCCACTTTCTTGAACGGGGCAGTCTGGTGCAATACCGGCAGCAGGATGACTCAGATACTATCGACGGTCTCTATTTGCCTGGCGACTGGGTAATTGACAACCTTAGTTTTGTCTCCAGAAAACCTGCTCTGGCGAGCATTTCCGCTTTTGAAGACTCGGCGGTAATGGGGCTTGACGTTAGTTCAATTCATGAACTTATAGGCATTTCTCCGGTTTTCTTTGTACTCGGGAAGCTTCTCGAGCACAACTTCATTGGAGTGGAGGGCAAGCTAAGTCCAAAGTCGATTGACGAAAAGTACGTGGAGTTACTCACTACCCGGCCTATGCTCTTTCAGGTGTTTCCCCTGAAACACATTGCATCATACCTCCAGATCACACCCGAAACGCTGAGCAGGATTCGGTCCCGCATCAAGTGATACATTTCTTGATTACGATCAAGTGATTCCGTTTGAAAAGCCTCTATAATTGTCCATCATTCAAAATAACGAAAGATGGACAGCAGACTGGAGAAATCAAGCGGAGTAGCCATTATCATTGGCTCAGTATTCATGGTGCTTACAATGGTACTGCACCCGGCGGGCGGCAATGCAGCCCACATCAGGCAAATGTCTGACATCATCATCGCCAGCCACTCTTTGGCAATTCTGTCCATCATTGTGCTCTCCTATGGCCTTGTGGGGCTCGCAATCAAGCTCAAATCCGACATTGTCTTGTCCTATGGAGGTGCAGTGCTCTTTGCTTTTAGTGCTGTAGCTGTGATGATGGCAGCGACATTGAATGGCCTCGCAGTACCATTTTTCCTGGAACGAATGGGTGAGATCACCAGCGAAAACAATGATTTGATCAGAGCTGTACTGATCTACAATTATTCACTCAATAAAGCTTTTGATCTCATTTTTATCCTGGCCATGTCTGGTGCTGCCGTGCTTTGGTCGTGGGCCATCGTGAGAACGGGCTTATTGAAAAAGTGGCTTGGATGGCTCGGATTGGTTGTGGGTATTCTTGCCATTGCTATGACGTTGTTCGGGTTTGTTTTTACCGACCTGGAGGGGCTTCGCATTTTTATCGGCGCTTTTGTCATTTGGCTTCTTGCAGTGGGCGTGGCATTAGCCAAAACCTCAGTTACGCTGCAGACATGATGAGCGCACTGTAAATGCCCCCTCTCTGAAACTGTGAAGGAGTGCTACCCAGTCTGGTAACAACTTCTGCCGATGTTTCGGTTAACAGGCTAGTCAGCGAGCTGAAACTTAGCGGATAGGGCACCCACATATTTCCTCTGTCCGTGTCATATTCTACCACGATCAGCCTGCCATCTGGCAGCAAGCTGTCCAGCACTTTCTTAAGAAAGCCTTCCTGATCCTTCACATAATGGAGAGAGTTTGCCATCAAAATTCCATTCACCTTCAAATCTTCTGAGCGCAACGTGGTGAAATCTGCAACCCTGGTGTCGATTCGGGTGGCGCCCTGGAGGTCGTTTTTGGTTGGGGAGAATGAACTGCTTTTTCTATAGCAGTAACAACACTTCCTGAGGGCAGTACAGCAGCCAGCGCTCTTGTGAACAGGCCATTGCCAGCACCCAAATCAAGCCAGGATTGGGCATCCCCGGCATTGGACACGCCATTCTCTATCAGTTTGATTGCGGTGCTCAGTTCCATTTCTGTGTGGAGACTAAACATCGAAAGCCTGAGAAATAGTTTACCTTGTTCATAAAAACATCATGGTACTGAAAGTCATCAACTCAATTCTCATCCTTTTCTCAGTGTACATGGGCTTCAAGCATGGCTGGGGAATGGTAAGTGCTGACCCCAAAATGCTGGAAATGTTTGGCAAATGGGGCATTAGCAAGCATGCCATTATTAATTTTGGTGCCGTTGGTATTTTCGCCACCGTGTTGATTCTGTTTCCCAGAACCTTTTTCCTGGGTAACTTTATCACGGCTGCCAGCCTTTTGTTAATTGTGGCCCTCTGCCTGCAGCAGCGTGACTTCAAAACGGCACTCGTTGAGCTTCCTTTTATGATTTTGCCCCTGGTAATGATCTATCTCAAACACCCGTTAGCTAAATAAAGACCTGACCTTGGCCATAATCCAGATTTCAGCATTTATTTTTGTGTCGAAACGCTAATTTGAATCGGGCATGTTGTCAGAGCTGGATCAGGAAAAATTAATCAGGCGCTTACACAAGAAGGTGTGGGCGGTGCAGGAAGACTTCGGTATCATAGAGGCTGGGGACAAGGTAATGGTGTGCCTTTCAGGAGGCAAAGACAGCTACACCATGCTCGACATGCTGCTGCACGTGCAAAAGTCGAGACAGCACGACTTCGACATCATAGCCGTGAATCTCGATCAGAAGCAGCCAGGCTTTCCTGAGGAAGTGCTGCCCAACTATCTGACCAATCTTGGCGTTGACTTTCGCATAGTAGAAAGAGATACCTATTCCGTGGTGGTTGATAAAGTGCCCGAAGGCAAAACCATGTGCAGTCTTTGTTCCAGGCTCAGGAGGGGCATTCTCTATACCACAGCCGAAGAGCTTGGGGCCACAAAAATTGCGCTTGGGCATCACAGGGAAGATGTGCTGGAAACTTTTTTCCTCAATATGTTTTTCAGCGGCAAGCTGGAAGCCATGCCTGCTAAATACCGCACAGACGACGGTAAGCACGTGGTGATACGTCCGCTGGCCTATTGCAAGGAAGAGGACATCATTCAGTATGCTGAGTTAAAGCAATTCCCGATCATCCCCTGTAACCTCTGCGGCTCTCAGCCCAATATGCAGCGCAAGGTGATCAAGCAGATGATGAAGCAATGGGAGCAGCAATTCCCCGACCGCACCGAGATCATGCTCACGGCCTTGAAAAACGTTTCTCCATCCCATTTATTCGATAAGGATATTTTCGACTTTGAGGAGCTGGTTTCGAAGGTCGGGAGGGTAGATGAGTTTGTGCCGTAAGGCGCTTTTCTCGTTATAAGAGGGTCTTGAGTTGTATTAGTTTATAGATTATGAAGCCTACAACCCTTTTGGTGCTTACCAGTCTGCTTGGATAGGCTCCAACTCAAATCACTTAGGATGCTATTGATTCAAATCCACAAACCCGCTTGTGGGTGACTTCGCTCCTAAATACGTCTTTACTCAGAACTGTTTGTATCAGGCATAGGGCTTGATTTTCAATTATCTGCTACGATTAGCAAGTACACGATGGTTACTCTTTTACGCTTGTTGATTACAAACCTCTCCAGCACGATTTTAATCGCTTGAACTTATGAAACTGAAAATAGCCAGTCTTTTCTTCTTCATTTCCCATCTTGTGTCAGGCCAGGGGGCTACTCTTTTCCCAAAGCTCGAATTCGACATGCCTAAAATGACAGAGCCTGTTATTCCGACCTATCGGGTGAGCCTGCTGGATTTCGGGGGTGTGCCTGATGGAGCTTCACTTAACACCGAGGCTTTTGCAAAGGCCATTGAGGCCATTGTGAGCAAAGGAGGGGGGCACCTGGTGGTTCCGAGGGGTATTTGGCTGACAGGGCCGATCACGCTTAAAAGCAACCTCGATTTACACGTGGAGGAAGGAGCCCTTATTCTTTTCTCGGACGACAAAACGCTGTACGCCGTAGTGGCCACGAGCTTTGAAGGACTTGATACGTACAGATGCATATCGCCGATCAATGCTCTTGAGGTGGAAAACATCTCTATCACTGGAAAAGGTGTTATCGATGGCAACGGGGATGCCTGGAGGATGGTGAAAAGAAGTAAAGTGTCGAGCCAGCAGTGGAAAGAGATTGTGGCTGGTGGTGGACTGGTAAGCGATGACGGGAATACTTGGTATCCTTCAGAAAGCTTTAAAAAAGGAGTGGAGGCGACCAACAATTTTAATGTCCCTGACAATGCATCGATGGATGAATTGAAGGAGTATAAAGACTTTTTGAGACCGGTGATGATCAGCATTCGGAACTCCAGGAATGTAATGCTTGATGGACCGACCTTTCAAAATTCACCTGCGTGGAACATACATCCACTCATGTGTGAGAACCTGATCGTAAGAAACCTGACTGTGCGTAACCCGTGGTATTCGCAAAACGGCGATGGCATTGACATCGAATCGTGTAAAAATACCTGGGTGTACAACAACTCCTTTGATGTGGGTGATGATGCCATTTGCATCAAATCGGGGAAAGATGCCGATGGCAGAAAAAGAGGCGTCCCAACTGAAAACTTGGTGGTGTTCAACAACATTGTTTACCACGGTCATGGTGGATTCACCGTTGGTAGCGAAATGTCGGGTGGGGTAAAGAACGTGCATGTGTCAAAATGCACCTTCATTGGTACTGACTGTGGCTTGCGATTCAAAAGCACCAGAGGACGTGGTGGCGTGGTGGAGAACGTGTACATCTCCGACATTGACATGTACGATATTGCTGCCGAGCCTATTCGCTTCAATCTTTTCTACGGTGGGCAGTCGCCTATTCTGGAGGACGATCAGGAGACGCCTGAGATCGACGACACGCCCGTATCGGTAACAGAGGAAACCCCTTCGTTCAAAGACATTTACATGAAGAATATCCGATCGGTTAACTCTGGTGTGGCAGGTTTCTTTCAGGGACTGCCTGAAATGAACCTTAAAAATGTGAACCTTGACAATGTTTATCTGTCAGGCAATAAGGGCGTTTCTATCATTGATGCTGATGGAATGAGTTTTAAGAATGTCACTGTCGTCGTAACAGAAGGAAGTCCCTTCACGATCTACAATGCCCATAACCTTACCTTTTCAGGGTTCAAAGTAGTGTCCCATGAGGGAAAGCCGGTTTCCATTCAGGGTAACAAAACCACCAACCTAACATTTTCAAAAACCGACTTTTCCAGCCCGGCCAAGCAAATGCTGATCGGGGAAGGCGTAGATCCAAAGACGGTTAAATTGAAATAGTAGCAGGTTATGTGAACCAACCAGGCCCTTTTTTCATTTGCCTATTGATACAATTGGTCTGGTGTGAATATGAAGAAAGGAAAAGTACCCTACTCCATCCTGGAGTTGGCGTCGGTGCCTGCGGGATCCTCCACAGGTGATGTGTTTAAAAACAGTTTGTTGTTGGCGCAAAATGCTGAAAAATGGGGGTACACCCGCTTTTGGCTGGCGGAACACCATAACATGATCAGCATAGCCAGCTCAGCTACGCCTGTGCTCATAGGGCATATTGCAGGCGGGACCAAATCCATCAGGGTTGGTTCCGGGGGTGTTATGCTGCCAAATCATGCCCCACTGATTGTGGCGGAGCAGTTTGGCACGCTGGGTTCATTGTTTCCTCACAGGATTGACCTCGGCCTGGGCAGAGCACCTGGCACCGATCAGGAAACAGCCTACGCCATTCGTCGGGAGCGAATGCACGCTGCTTACAGGTTTCCCGAGGAAGTAGGGGAGATTCAACATTATTTCGCTGACGACAACGCAGATGAAAAGGTGAGGGCCTACGTAGCCGAAGGGGTGGATGTCCCTTTGTACATTCTCGGCTCGAGCACCGATAGTGCCCACCTGGCGGCCAGAAAAGGCCTTCCTTATGCTTTTGCCAGCCATTTTGCACCAACGCATTTGTTTGAGGCACTCAATGTCTATTACAACGAGTTTCAGCCCTCGGCGGCCCTTCAGGAGCCCTATACCATTGCCTGCGTGAATGTGGTTGCCGCCGATACCAACGAGCAAGCCGAGTTGCTGGCGTCTTCGCTGGTGAGGATGGTGTTGGGCATACTGACCAACAACCGTGATCAGCTGAGGCCACCTGCGCCGCTGGAGCCGCAGATCAGAGCCTTTATGGATGAACCTGCCTTTCAGCGTTTCTTGCACTATGCTTTTGTGGGCAGCAAGGAAACAGTGAAAGAAAAGACCAGCGACTTCTTACAAAAGACTGGGGTAAACGAAATTATGGTCGCCAGCCATATGTACAGTAGCCAGGATCGCCTAAAGTCGTATGAGCTTTTTGCGGAGTTGATGGGAGAGATGTAGCAAATGGTAATAGACAACAAAATTCCCAGGTTAGATTTCTGAAGCCTCTGCTCCCCGTGCAACCCTTTATTATCTGTTTTAGGCAAGCTAACGCTCCACATTGCTGCCTTACAATAGGTGACTCGTGTGTGTTTGCCTCGTTTCGGGTTGATTGACCTTGAAGGAAAGGGTAGCCGAACTGACCGATACCAGCGTTCCTTTGGCGTATTCTGACTCTATATTGATTGTTCCTCCTAACTTGTCGACCATCTTTTTAACCAAAAACAGTCCAAGACCCGATCCTTTTGAATTTGCGTTTGCCCGGAAAAACATGTCATATACACGGGGTAACGATTCTGAGGCTATTCCTTGTCCATTGTCTTCCACTTTCAAAGTAAACACTTTGTTATCGATGGAATGCCATACACGAACGAACGAGCTTTCTTTGCGACCGTCGTGGTATTTTATAGCGTTAATCAGAAGGTTGTGGATGATCATTTTCCAGAGCCCCGGATCGGACTTTATTTCCAGATCACTGTCAACTTCATTCATGAATGTGAGTTTGTCGGCATGCTCAATAAACTCGATATCTGCCCAGACCTCATTGACCAGGCTATGAAGCCGAATATTTGTCGCTAGTGGTTCACTTTTGCTGTTTTTCACATAGCTATTAATTTCTAGCAGAGTGTTTTCCAATCTTAAGATTCTGTTTTCCATCAAATCCAAATACTGAGGAAGTTCATCTTTGGATGCCTTCAAGAGGTAAAGAAGGCCTCTTATGGATTTTACCGGAGCAATGAGATCGTGTGAAGACCGATAAAGAAAGGTGTCCAGTTCCTCGTTTACCGCCAGCAGGTTGTGGTTGGTGCGGATGAGTTCTTGCTCATGCCTGGTCACCTCTTCCGTTTTTTTTGCCACCAGCGTGGCTAGCTTTTTGCGCATACGCTTAGACCTGTGGATGATTCCCACAATTGCTAGTCCGAGAATCGCTACAGCTAGAGATGCGTAAGCTAATGGGCCTTTAAAGAAAGCCAGCAAAGGCACTGCCACAACGACTACAAGTTCGGATGGCTCCAAATTACTTGCCCCATCCTTTACCTGAAAGACATATTTTCCGTTGGGTAGCCCACCAAAAGCGGCCAGAGGTTCGGTTGTTGAATACCAAGTGGTATCATAGTTAAGTAGTCGGTAGTGGTAAGTCTGAACCGAGTAGTAGTCTACTCCCGGTTTGCTGAAGTTGATCTTTATTCTTGTTTCTCTTCCAACCAGCCTGGCTGTATCAACATTCTGCGTCGTATACGTAATTGAATCATAGTCGTGCACGAACGAGGAAATGTGAACACGAAATCCATTGGCACTATCGGGAGCCACAAGAGGAAACGCCTTTGCCATGTCTATCATTGAAATACCATAGGAAGTAGCTAACCACAGATTCCCTTGTGATCCCTTTTTTATCTCATATACCTCGTTTGATATGAGACGATCCTCTGTCGTAAACTTACGAAGAACCTGGCCCTTTTTGTCGGTAATGAACACACCGTCCGACCAGGTGGCAATCGCTAATAGCGTATCCGAAAGGCTGGCGGCCGTGTACATCCAATGCTCATTTATAAGAGAAGAGAGCGGTTGGTCGTAGACGGTGATAGTTCCATCTATCAAATTTCTAACAACGGGGGACGACTGTGGATAAAGTATTAAATGCCGTTGCTTCTCTAGTGGGAGCACCTGGAAGGTAGGATTTTTTGAGTGAGAGCTTTGGTCCCAGTTTTGTACAAAGTTGCCATTTTCAAATATGCTCAATGCTCCGTTAGCCTCAGATAAGTAAACCGTTGACCCTACCCTGAAGAAGTAAGATTCTGGAAAATGTCTATAAATGACTGAGTCGGAGGTGTAGACAAAGCGTCCTTCCTGAGTCATGAAGTAAATTTCGTTATTGAATCGAAAAATTTGCCATACGTCTTTGAAGAGATGGTTTTCGGAGATTTGTGTTGACAAATCAGTGTATGAAAAGCGGCTGGTTCTGTCTCTTGTAAGGTATCCGAAATGCTGGGTACCGCCAATATATATTCTGTCAGTAAGGCTGTCGTAACTGATGCTACGGGTGTTTCCTTTTCCGGCGAGGTCAATCTCCTGCCAGGATTCACCATCAAAAACGACTACGCCCTGGGAAGTGCCAAAATACATTAAACCCCGATCGTCGATTTCAATAGCAGTCACGGCACCCCCAGACCGATCTGCTTCTCTGCCAAAATTAACCACGGGGGTGCCTTGCTGCCAGCCAAGTACTTTGGTGCTCGTAAGTAAAAAATATGCAAAGAAAAATGTCCTGACGATCCTCGACGACATATGAAAGAAAAGTGTCTAGTGGAGTAAACGCTAAGAATGAGGGATAAGCTTTAAAAATGGGCTGGAGGAATTGCAAAGATAAAAGAATAATTCTAGCAAACGGCAGAAGATCATTGATACTTGCGCTTAGGAGGCCTGTGGGTTTTTTTGAATTTTCGGATATTATTGTTGGCCCCGTTTCGACCGCCTTTTGGTGAACAAAGATCTTACTTTACCGATACTTTTCTGTTTTTCTTTTCATTTGTTGTTAACACAACAGGCACACAAGGTGTTAGCAGGGCATGTCACAGGTTACTACGATCACATGTTTTCGATTCAATAGTTTTGCCGATAAGTTTTGGGCTCTCTCAATGATGCAATTGGCCCAAAGCCATCTTGCCAGCGTAGCGGGTAACACGTTCTATAAACTTATGGGTACGGGCAGGGGCGATAGCTTTAATGCTTTTCCAGATTTTTCCATATACATCCTTTTGCAGGTTTGGCGAAGCGAAGATCATGCTAAGGCATTCTTTGCTGGGTCACAAATCCTTGATCGTTACCGAAAACGTTCCTCCGAGATTTGGACAACCTACATGGTGAATATCAGTTCTCATGGCCGTTGGAGTGGGGGTAACCCATTCGAAGCCAGGGATAACATCAAATCCTCTGGCCCTGTCATCGCCATTACCCGTGCAACCATCAAATGGCAAAAGCTGCTTGATTTCTGGCGATACGTGCCTGTTTCTCAAAAAGATTTGAAATCTAATAGTGGACTTGTTTACACAAAAGGAATGGGAGAGGTGCCCATTTTGCAGATGGCCACTTACAGCATTTGGGAGGATGAGGCCTCGCTGCGAAGATTCGCTTATGAAAGCGAACATCATCGTGTAGCTATTGCCAAGACAAAGGCGTTAAAATGGTACAAAGAAGAATTGTTTGCAAGGTTTCGGCCAATTCTGTCTGAAGGCACCTGGGGTGGACGTTGTCCGCTGGAGGGCATGTTATGAAGTGGCAGCCTTTTTCAGAGGCCATTCTCTGACTCTGCCCAAATTAGCTGTCACCCAACTCCTTCCAGTTAAAAACGCATCCCTCCATTGGCTGCTGCCCTCTCACAATGGCCAGCACATTATTCACAGTGTCTACGCACATTTTGGTATAGGTGCGGCTGGTGAGGCTACCGACATGGGCGGTGATGAGCACGTTGGGCAAAGTGAGCAAAGGGTCGTCTTTGGCCGGAGGTTCGTCGGTTAGCACATCTGCTGCGAAGCCTGCGATGGTTCCGGTTTTGAGCGCCTCGTATAAAGCTTGCTGATCGATGATCGGGCCACGGGCGGTGTTGATCAGCAAGGCACTTTTTTTCATCTTACTGAGTGTTGCGGCATTGATAAGCTCCTTTGTGGCAGGTAAAAGCGGCACATGGAGGGTGATGACATCCGCTTCGGTAATTACCTCTTCAAATGATTTGAAGGGGTAGGGTACATTAGGAGCTTCAGCTTGATCCCAGTAAATCACCTTCATACCAAAAGCAACGCCCATGGCCGCCACTTTCTTGCCAATGTTGCCCAGGCCGAGAATGCCCAGGGTTTTGCCATATATTTCGTCACCTTCAAACTGGTTGCGCCATGCCCAGTTACCCGCTTTTACTTCCGCCACTGATCTGTACAGGTTCCGTTGGAGCATCATCATCAGCGATAGGGTGTGCTCGGCAATTGTTTGGGCGTTGGAGCCGGGGGCATTCACTATTTTAATGCCTTTGGAGGTGGCATAGGCAACGTCCAAATTATCGAGTCCCACGCCACAGCGACCTGCCACCTGCAAGGATGGGCAGGCGTCCATTAGGGCCTGGTTGACCTGACCTTTCCCCCGGGTGATTATGCCGTCTACTGTATGGTTGGAAATGCCGGTTAAATCAAAACCAGGTTCGTAAGCTGCCAGGATATTGACATCAGCTGCTTTTTCAAGGATATCCAGGGCTTCATCAGCCACGGTTTCCAGTAGAAGGATATTGTACATACGGTTACTTGTGGTAAAGTGTGGCGTCTTTTGATTTATAGCCTCTGAAGTCATTTCTGCCTGAAACATAAATACCTTCCTGGAACAGTTCGTCCTCAAAAATTTTCGGATCAATGGCAAAGCCCGGGGGTGAAGAAAGCTCTACAAGGTTGCCAGATGGGTCACGAACAAACATCTGAATAGGGCCGTCTGGTAGCTGACGCACTTTCCCCCAGGGAGAAGTATCAATTACGCCAAGCTCTTTCATGCGCCAGAAGATTTTGTTGATGTCGTCCACTTGCATACAAACATGCCCTCTGAACGAATGCTCATCTTCCCATTCAGTGAGGTGAAGCTGCTGCGTGGCGTTGATTTTGAAAAAGGCTGTTGGGTAGTCGAACAAGAAAGCCGGAATGACTTCCAGCCCCAGCTCTTCTTCGTAGAATTTACTGGTCTCTTCCAGGTTCTTCACGATCAGGGCTACGTGGTTAATTCCAATTGCTTTTGCCATAATTATCGAACGGTTTGTTTAAACTCTTTTACGAAATCCCAGTTGGGTGTGAGGCTCAGGCCAGGGGCAGTTGGGGCCGCTATTTGGCCATCAATGGCCTCAATGTTTTCTTCTACCAGGTCATACATCATCGGGTTGCCTCCAAGGGAGAACTCAATGATGGTTGCCGCAGGGGCTGCAAATGCCACATTTACACCAGCCATAAAGGAAAAGGCGGATCCCCAGCAGTGAGGTGCCAGCTCAAGCTGATAGGTATTGGCCAGGTGAGCGGTTCTCATGGCCTCGGTAATGCCACCAATGATGGCAGAGTCGGGCTGCACTACATCCAGCGCTCTAAGGTCGATCAGGTCACGCACGTCAAACACTGTGTATTCGCTTTCACCAGCAGCTATCGGAATGGCCGTAGAGGCCCGCACTTCAGCAGTTCCCACTTTGTTGTCCGGACTGATAGGCTCTTCGAACCAGTAAAGATTGCAGTCTTCCACGCCCCGGCAGAACTGCTTGGCTTCAGGCACGCTAAAGGTGCCGTGGGCATCTGTCATTAATTTGATGTTGTCGCCGAGTGCTTCTCTGGCGGCTTTTACCCGTTTGATACTTTCCTGCACGGTATCGTCCATAATCCCCACCCGCATTTTCACTCCTTTGAAGCCTTTTGCAGTATAGCTCAATAGTTGCTCACCAATTTTATCGACACCTGCCCAACCGCCGCTGGCATAGGCCGGCATGCTGTCACGGCAGGCTCCTCCCAGTAACTCGACAACGGGGACGCCCAGCATTTTGCCTTTGATGTCCCACAAGGCGGTGTCCACACCGCTCATGGCCGAGACGGTGAGGCCACGCCGGCCGAGGATAGGGAATTTGCGGCCTCTGTTGAGTGCATAATGGTCACGGGTGCCGTTGTATATCATTTCCCAGAGACGAGAAATATGGCGGACGTCCTGGCCTACCAGAATTGGTTTCAGCTCATTTTCTACGCAGCTCACGATGGAGGCGCAGGAGCCCGAGGAGCCCACGGCGGCTTTGGCTTCGCCAAAACCTTGCAAGCCACTTTCTGTTGTGACAACCACGAGGGTCATGTCGAATTCAGTGAGCAGGCCGTAGTCCGAACGGTGCTGCTTGGCTGGTGGTATCGGGCAACGAAGCCAGAAGGCTTCAACGTTTTTTATTTTCATAGTTTTATGTCTCTTTCATTGGCCCTTACGCTGGCTGTTTTTCAACACCCCGCCTTTGTGAGTGCCAGGCAGTAGCTAACACATCTTGATTTTACAATTATTGCTCTCATTTAAATCAGAGGCCTTAGCGTTTCGATGGATTTTCGGGTAAGCATCGTGTAGAACTCGTCGGTGACGGCTGAACTGCCATGGTCCTCCAGAAATTTCTTTTGTTCGGGGCTCAATCCTTTAGGAGATTCGTCAATGGAATTAGGATAGGGGTTGGCCGGGGTTCTGTCGAGCGGTGAGCAAAACTCCACGGACAGCACGTCATCGTATCCGATTTCACCCAATGTTTGGACGATGCTCGCCCAATCCAGCTTACCCATGCCAGGGGCCATTCGGTTGTTGTCTGCCACGTGGAAGCCAATCAGTTTACCCTTGGCTCGTCTTATGGCAGGCAAAATCTCGTCTTCTTCAATGTTCATATGGAAGGTATCGAGGCAAACACCACACTTAGGGCCGACTTCTTTTGCCAGCGCCAGCGCCTGGTCGCCACGGTTGATGAAATAGGTCTCAAAACGGTTGATAGGCTCGATGCCAAGCAGAATACCAACGCTTTCTGCATACTCATACACCTGCTTCATGCTATCAACGGCGTATTTCCAGTCTTCTTCGGGTTTGCCTTCGGGCAAGATTTTCCCCACTGTAGACGGCACCACCGACACCATGTGGCCATCGAGCTCCGCCACCATTCTCACCACGTCTTTCACATACTGCACTGAGTCTGCCCGTTGCTTGTTGTCCTTAGCCAACAGGTTACGAAGCTCCAGCATTAGGGTAACGGAACCCCAGCAACTGATGCCTGCATCATCCAGCAGCCGTTTTACCTTTTTTGTGTCGTACAGTTCGGGGCTTCCCTGAATTTCAAGGCTGTCGTAGCCCAGTTTGGCAATCCGGTTGACGGTTTCCTCAATGGTTTCAGCCCGCATCCAGTTGTGTATCGAAATCTTCATTGCAAGTAGGTATTGATTGAAAATATATATCTAACAGTAGTTTCAGTAAATTTATCGTCAATTATGAAATATCCACCGGCTTCAGCCGAAATCAGGCCAAATCAGTTACTTGTCATTTTCGTGTGGATGCTCTTTCAGTAATTCTTCAGGCGTGTAGAAGCCAGTTTTGCTGCTTGAAGATTCACGTACTTCTTTTACTTTTTCAGGGGTAACAGCATCGGCCAAATTGCCAAATGAGCTTCGGACGTAGGTGAGCACAGCGGCTATTTCCTGGTCGTTCAGTAGCCCCCCGAACGGCGTCATCGGCACCTGACCCGGATAATCCTTTCCGGCCACCGTTATCGGGCCATATAAGCCCTTCAAAGTAATTTTGATCAGTCGTTCTTCGCTACCCTGCACCCACTCGTTACCCGACAATGGAGGAAATCCAGCGGCATCCAAACCTTTTCCGTCAGGCTGATGGCAGGTGTTGCAGTAGCCATCCCTCATGTAAATTTCCTTTCCGGCAAGGAACAACTGCTGTTCTTCCTTCGACAACATTGGTGGCACCAGCTCGTTGCCAGCCACTTCAGGCTTGTAGGGAACCATGTGATCCAATATGGCCTGGTACGGCTTTTCCATCCAATCGTCCAGGGGTTTCCCGGCTGCAACTGCCAAAATCTCCTTGGCTGCATCGTCATCGAGCCACGAAGCGGCTACAATGGCTTCCAGACGAACTCTGCTGTTTTCGTCGGCAGCAGCCATTTTCAGCAAGCCAGCCTGCTCAGACACCTGGTGCCCAGTGTAACGAAGCACCCGAACGGCGGCCGTTCTTACCTTATAGTCGTCAGCTTTGAGCAACGTTCTCAGCAGCTTGAGGTCGATGGCATTCATGCCCCACGATGCCCAAAGGCCTTCCAGAAGAAACTTCTCATAGTTTTGATCCGTTTTGTCGAGCTCATTCGTCCATTTTTCGATGGCAGCCAAAACTTTCTCGGTGTCTCTTTCTCTTAATTCTCTGCGGCTTCTGTAGCGGGTGCGGTATTCAGGTAGCTTCAGGTTGTCGAGCAGTTCTTCAATGCTTGCTCCATCTACTTTGGCCGGCGTTACTAGCGGACGGGAAGGGTAGGTGATGCGGTAAATTTTTCCATGCACATGGTCACGCAGGGGATCACGGGCATTGTGCTGCATGTGGCCTACCAGCACATTGTGCCAGTCGGCGAGGTAGAGCGAGCCATCTGGCGCAAATTCCATATCCACCGGGCGGAAATTGGGGTCGTCGCTGACCACAAGATCAAGCCGGTGTTTGGTCTTGAAACCTGTGCCGTCGTCGATTACCTGGTGCATTTTGGTGCCCAGGAAGCCAATGGTATTGTTGATCAGCATGTCGCCTTGTACTTCGTCCGGGAAATGCCTGCTGTAAACAAATTCCAACCCTGAAGTAGGGCGCACCCTGTGTTTTTCTTCGATAAGGTTTCTGGAGCCTGGGTTGGCGAGTCCATATTTTGACTTGATCGAGCCGGGCATCATCCAGTTGACATCGGGGCCGGAAGTGTGAGCGAAGAAGTTCTGTCCCCACTCATCAAAAGCGATACCCCATGGATTGGGAATCGAAAGCTGTGCGGTTCTTTCCAGGCGCTTTCTTTGCGGGTTGTAGCGATAGAATCCACCGTTAGTCGCCCGTACAGTACCATAAGGTGTTTCCACATTGGTATGCAAGAAAACACCTTCGCCCATATAAATGGCTCCGGAAGGGTCGGCACTAAAGGCGCTGATGACGTGGTGAGTATCATGGTCGTCGAAGCCACTCAGGATAATTTCTGATTTATCGGCTTTGTCGTCGCCATCTGTATCGGTATAAAGCTTCAGATTGGTTCCCTGGGAAATATAAACGCCTTCCGGGGCGAATTCGAAGCCAGCCGGAATATGAAGTTTGTCGGCAAACACCGTTAGCTTGTCGGCTTTGAAATCGCCATCGGTATCTTCCAGGATAATAAGCTTGTCGTCAGGTCTGGCGTCGCCGGGCTTGTAGTGCGGATAGGTGGGCATCACTGCTACCCAAAGCCTGCCTTTATTATCAAAGGAAATCTGAGAGGGGTTGGCCAGCTCCGGAAAGTCTTCTTCGGAGGCGAACAGCTCAATTTTGTAGCCTGGTGCCATTTTGAAATGACTCATGAGCTCCTCGCCATACAAATACCTCACATTGTCGGTGAGTGTGTAGTTCGTTTCTATCGGCGTTAGCTTTTGGGTTTTTGCGTCTGCAGCCGCCAGGTCATGCTTTTCACCTTTCAAAGCTTTCCAAATAGCGGTATCCCTGATAGCAGTCATTTGACGTACCTTGATAAGCTCTTCCGGATAATTTTCATTGCCAAACGGACGGTATCTTCTGCCAAAAACATGGACGCCGTTGGGGATTTTGTAATCGTTGTGCCAAAACCAGTTTTTTTCAAGTACCGCTTCCTTTACTGAGGCTCTCAGGTCTTCATTTTTTACTTCTTTTTTTCCAAAGGTTTCATCTACCAATAGCTTCGAAAATTTTTGATAGCCTGCATCATTGAGCTGCAATCCATCAATTGTCAATTGTTCTTCAGCAAACCACTGTTGCGTAGGCCCAAAAGCGTCGACAAATAGCACCTGATATTGCAGCGCCACTTCCTTGATGGCGTTTGCATAGAGACTCAGGTTCCTGTTTTCCTGATCTCCGTTAGGGAGATCATATTTGTCGGAAAGATCCTGAAAGGCAATGGGCGAAACCAGCGCCAGCTGAGGAGGGATGGAGTCGTTGTATTTTTGGGAGAGTGTATGCTCTATGAAAGCAGAAAGCTCGGCCTTGAAATTATCCACACCTTCGGGCCCGGCGTAAGATTCAGAAAAGCCAAAGCAGGCGATGATGATATCCGTTTTATGCCTGGCCAGCCACTCATCGGGGGTTTCGAAATGTCCTTCGCTGCCAGAGTTTTGCGCCAAATCCGTTTGGAATTTCTCAGCGCCGGGAAACGCCCATGGAGAGACCCTGCCGGAATGGGGCCGGAACCCGGGCGTGTCGCCACCGTCGCACATATTTCTTATGTACAACTCTGAATCGGGGTACCTGAGCTGCATCTCTGTTTCAAAATGCCCATAGTTCATCATCCGGGAGCAGAGGTTGTTACCAATAAGGCTGATATGTGCTCCTTGTGAAATCTTGAGAAAAGGCTTCTCGGGCTGACAGCCAAAACTAAATAGCAGGATAAACGACAGAGGTGCGATGATAGCTTTCAGGAGTGCTATTGTCGGCTTGTAAGTCATAGTTTAAGAGTGTAGTATGCAATGAAATCATCAAATACCCAACGAGGGTATGTTCGGCTAAATTAACCGAATTTACTAAAGCGCATTACTTTTCGAGCAACTTATTGGAGGCAATTTACAGGAGGGGCATTTTGGCGTGAAAGGCTGCTGAAGTCCATAAAGCCTGGTAGCAGAGGAAATCAAAAAAGGGACATCAGATCAACCAATTGTGGCTAACCTAACGCCCCTCTTTTTTTCAAACGGCACCCTTTGCTTAGGAATAATTTAAAACCTCGAGTGCGTCTCCTAGTTGACGTTTTCATGCTCCAGTGGCGCAGAGCTGTTAACCAGCTTGCCTTTACCAAGTTTGGCGTTGACCGAATCCATTAGCTCATTGAATTTTCGTTCAATTTTGTGATTGAGTGTTCCTGCCAAATCTTCGCTTTTGTCAACAATGTTTTTCCTTGTCTTTTCGCCTTTTTCCGGAGCAAAAAGCAACCCTAAAGCAGCACCGGCAGCCATCCCGGCTACCACGCCCAATAATGCTTTTCCTGTTGTCATAGCCTTAGTGATTTAGTTACCCAACTAAGGTACTACACGACTACTTCAAAGGCACTGACTTCGGTCAACACGGCGAGATGAGCTTTGTCGTGCCTGGGAAGGCAAGTAGCCGGAAGAATTTTTGTGCCCAAAAATTAATTCCGAAAACCAGGTGACATTAATCATCAGTCTCGTTAAATCGTGTCATATTTGAACCGGGAAGCCTCTGATATCTTGGCTTTCGAACGGAGACACAAAGGCTCCGAAAATGTCCCTTAAAATAGTTATGCTATGAAAACGATCATTGAAACCCCTAATTTTAACGCAAAAGATTCACTGACTGATTTTGTGAAGTTGCATGTCGAAAAGCTTGAAACCCTTAGCGATCAGATCGTTGAAAGCCGGGTGTTTCTTAAACTTGATAAGTTTGATAACAAAGAGAATAAGGTTTGCGAAATAAAGGTTTCTTTACCTGGAAATGATCTTTTTGCCTCTAAGCACGCCGATTCATTCGAAGAGGCAGTGACCCTGAGTGTAGATGCGCTTAAGCATCAGCTGAAACGCTGGAAACATGCATAAGAAGCACTTGTAATAGTTAGAACCCAAATAAAAGCAAGGTTTACGAAGCCTTGCTTTTATTTTTATCCGGGTATTGGCGTTCCTTTTATATTTTTGAATGTGCCTTAAATGGGACTACTTTGAAAAAAAATGCAAGCATGAAGCAAATCTTAATCCTGTTAGCCCTTGTTTTCTTTTTTGCCTGTTCCAAAAAAGAGACTGAACCTGTTAGCCTTTTCAACGGCGTAGACTTTACTGGCTGGCATATCGATGTGCCTGCTATGGATAACAACGACACGGTGCCGAGCCCATTCATTGTTAGAAACGGCATGCTGGTAAGCCTTGCTGAGCCGCAGGGGCATATTATCACTGATAAGGTTTACTCCAACTACAGGCTGGAGGTACAGTACCGCTTTGCAGGCGAGCCGGGCAACTGTGGTGTAATTTTGCATGCTTCTACGCCACGCCTGCTCTACGATATGTTCCCAAAGTCCATAGAAGCCCAGTTGATGCATGAAAATGCCGGTGACTTCTGGTGCATCAGAGAGGATATTAAGGTAGATAATATGGAAGCAAGGAGAGGAGACCCGGCCAAGTGGGGAACTTCGGAAGGCATGCTGCGCCGCATAGTGAATTTGACCGACGGCTCGGAAAATGCGGTGGGTGAATGGAACAAAATGGTGGTTGAATGCCTTGACAGAGAAATCAAAGTGTGGGTGAATGATGACCTTGTGAACCATGGCTACGGCTGCACGGCAAGTGAAGGCCAGATTGCGTTACAGGCCGAAGGCTCAGAGGTAGAGTTCCGAAAAGTAACACTTCAACCCATTGAAAAGCTAAGCGAGTAATCCAAAGTGCAATGAGCTATCCTGCCTCTCCGGCTATACAAGACATTCTTACGGAACTGGTTTTCTCGGCGACCACTGGTGGCGGGCCGGGTGGGCAGCATGTAAACAAAGTCAGCACGAAGTTCACCTTGAGGTGGAGCATCCAGGAGTCGGCAATAATCAGCGACGAACAGAAGGCCATTCTTCTTAGCAAGCTGGCCAACAAACTAACAAAGGAGGGTGAACTATTGCTGAGCTCGCATGAGAGTCGCTCCCAACTGAAAAACAAAGAGGAGGTAATAAGGAAACTTTCTTCGCTGATACAGCAAGCGTTTGAGCGAAAGAAAGCCCGTAAGCCTACCAAACCCGGCAAGGCGGCGGTGCAGAGACGCATAGACGCCAAGAAAAAACTAAGCGAGAAGAAGAAGTGGAGGAGGGAGTAAGGAGTAAGGAGTAAGGTTTGCCGTGTTAGGTGAACAGTTTCGGTACTCTCTGACATGATATTGGTGGTAGTGCTCCAATTTTTGTATTTTTTTATTTGTGACATCCCCTAAATATCTACCAAACAGGCTATATTTATTTTATCAACTTATGTGGGATGGTTCTTTAGCGTATTTTTATTCCTTATTTTTAGTTCATTTCAAAACGTACATCCACTATTCCGTGAATCCATTTTTAGTACTGAGAAGCTGATCTTAAAATTGAAGTGTGGTAAAAATCGCTGTTGTTTCAGTCGACATTTAGTCTATTGTCAATAGACTGACAGTAATAATTTCAGTGAATAGCGATAGCCAAAAGTATGGAAAGTATTGATGTGCCCAGGTCCGTATTCATATTCTGAGCCAGAAACAGCTCCATCGATGGATACACTTAAAATTTCCCAAATGCGAATTAGACTTTTCCGCTTTCTCGGTACTATGGTAAATATTTTTCCCAGTATAGGTAAAGCGGCTTTGGTGACTTGTGTTCTTTTTATCCTGAAGGGATCTGTCTGTTTTTCCCAGACAAAACTGGTCGGCATGGGTACCTTGGGTGGAGGATCAATTTTTGCTTTGGATCCCAGCGACCTTTCTACAGAGAAATGGGTCGACTTTAGTACTGAAAGATATGCACAATATGGACACCTCATTGAGAGTGGTGGGAAACTGTGGGGAATGACATCTAGGGGAGGAGTGGCCGATGAAGGGTCTATTTTTCACCTAAATGTTGATGGCTCAGGGTTTACAAGAGTGCATGATTTTACAGGGATAGATGGTTCTTTGCCCCATGGTAGTTTGGTTGAAAGTTCAGGCAAATTTTGGGGCATGACATCGGCTGGTGGTGTAAATGACTTTGGGGTTTTATTTTCTTTGGAGTTAAGCGGATCTGGATTTGAAAAGGTCTACGATTTTGATGAATCGACCGGAAGTAATCCATATGGCAGTTTGGTCGAAAGCGGCAATAGACTGTGGGGAATGACTTACGGGGGTGGGGAGAACAGTATGGGAGTGATATTTAATCTGGATCCTTTTTCTCAGGTATATTCCAAAGTGTTAGATTTTGATGACGCTAATGGAGCTTTTCCATATGGAAGTCTATATGAGAGCGGGGGCTTACTTTGGGGGATGACTTCCCAGGGTGGTGACAACCACAATGGTGTCATTTTCAAACTTAACTCGAACCTACTTGAATTGGTCAAAGTTTATGATTTCGATCTAATTGAGGGAGCTGCTCCTTATGGTGATTTGGTGGAAAGCGGGAATAGACTTTGGGGCATTACTTATGGAGGCGGTGATTTTGGATACGGAGTTGTGTTCTCAATGAGTAATGATGGAACAGACTACAGGAGCGATTACGATTTTGACGGAACAAGCGGAAGATATCCTACAGGAAGTCTGACTGTTAGTGGTGAAAAGCTTTGGGGTTCAACGCCAAATCTGTTTTCAATCGATAACGATGGATCCAACTTTACGCTTCAGCATGTTTTCGACTTCGTTTTTGAGGGGCATGCTCCTCACGGAAGTTTGACGTTGAGTAATGGGAAACTTTGGGGTATGACAACCTATGGAACAACCACCAGTTTTGGTTCCATATTTTCTGTCAATGAGGACGGGTCTGGTTTTAGCAAAGTACATGCCTTCAACAACGACGAAGGTGTTGATCCTATGGCCAGCCTGTTGAATGTAGACGGAAAGCTTTGGGGAATGACAGCGAAAGGTGGTGCTGAGGGATATGGGACGATTTTCACGGTTGATTCCGATGGCAGTAATTTTATTCAGATACACGAATTTACTTCAACTGATGGGGCTTTCCCCTGGAATAACCTTGTAAGGAAGGGTGACAAGCTGTGGGGAGTGACATATTATGGCGGAAACAACCATAAAGGGGTTATATTTTCTATAAATACTGATGGCTCGGGGTTTACAAAGATTTACGATTTTAATGGCATAGACGGGGGTATCCCATATGGAGGTATGGTTGAAAATGATGGTAAGTTTTTCGGAAGCACATTTGCCGGGGGGGTTAACAACAAGGGAGTAATATTTTCAATCGAACCTACTGGCTCAAATTATACCAAACTTCATGATTTTAGCTATTCTAGCGGGACTGGAGTATATGGGAATTTATTCGCTGCGAGTGAAAGACTATGGGGGTTGGCGTCTCAGGGTGGAAGTAACGAGTATGGAGTAGTATTTTCCATATCTGGGGATGGCGGTGACTATTCAATTGAACATGAGTTTGACGGCGTCAACGGTGGCGGCCCAACAGGAGAACTTGTCGAAAGCAACGGGAGATTTTGGGGTTTAACAAGGGGTGGAGGTGAAGGCAATTTTGGTGCAGTATTCTCCCTGGCAACTGATGGCTCCGATTATATTAAACATGTAGATTTTAATGAGAGTACTGGGAGATACCCCGGCGGAAGTTTACTCGAATATCATGGGAAACTATGGGGTATGACATACAACGGCGGTGCAAATGGGTATGGAACCGTATTTACACTTGATAAATTTGATGGGATCTTTGTAAAAGAATTGGATTTCACAGAAGATATGGGAGGTAATCCGTATTATGGATCCCTTATCGCCGTTTTCGAGAAGCAGCATCAGGAAATAAGCTTTTCTTTGGCTGACAAAACCTATGGAGATCAGCCGTTCACGTTGGCAGCCACTTCAACCACAGAAAACGACGTTACTTATACATCGTCTAATACCAATGTCATTGTCATCGAAGGTGATGTCGCTACATTAGTGGGTTCAGGTGAGGTAGAAATTACTGCCTCTCAGGCCGAAAATGATTTCTATTTTTTAGGCACTAAAAGCCAAATTATTACAGTGACAAAAGCTGCATTGATCGCCACTGCGGACGACCAGTCGAGGGTCTATGGCTCTACCAATCCAGCGCTGAGTATCAGTTACCAAGGTTTTGTGAATGGAGATGATGTTGAAGAAATTACCGAGCCTGAGATAGCTACCTCAGCCGAGATCACAAGTGACGTTGCGAGCTACCCAATTACTCTTTCAGGAGGCGCTGCGGCAAACTATGAGTTGGCGCTGGTAGCAGGGGAATTGACAGTAACGAAAGCTGCGCTGAAGGCCACTGCAGACAACCAATCCAGGGCATATGGCGCTGTCAATCCAGCGCTGAGTATCAGTTGCCAAGGTTTTGTGAATGGAGATGATGTTGAAGATATTACCGAGCCTGATATAACTACCTCAGCAGAGATCACAAGTGACGTTGCAAGCTACCCAATTGCCCTGACGGGAGGTGCTGCGGCAAACTATGAGTTGGAGTTGGTAGCAGGGGAATTGACAGTAACGAAAGCTGCGCTGAAGGCCACTGCAGACAACCAATCCAGGGCATATGGCGCTGTCAATCCAGCGCTGAGTATCAGTTACCAAGGTTTTGTGAATGGAGATGACGTTGAAGATATTACCGAGCCTGAGATAACTACCTCAGCAGATGCAACAAGCAATGTCGGCAACTACTCGATTTTATTGGCAGGAGGGGTTTCCTCGAACTATAAATTGGCCCTGTTCAATGGAATCCTTTCTGTGACAAAAGCGGCGCAGAGTATCACTTTCGAAATGTCATCAATTGTAGCCGTCGATGCAATGCCTTTTCAGCTTGAAGCAGCTTCTGATTCAGGACTTCCAATTTTATACTCGTCTTCTAATTTATCAGTTGCAAGTATTTCGGGCTCAATTGTTACCGTGATTGGAGTGGGTACTTCCACAATAACAGCCAGTTAAGAAGGAAGTGAAAATTTCGTTGCCGCTGCTTCAATTGAGCGAACGCTGGTCGTACGACCATTAGCAACCCTTAATACCCCTCCCGTGATTTTTAGTCAAACGTTTTCTATCGATGAAAATAGCATAGAAGGAGCAGACGTCGGTGTTGTTCAAGCATCAGATGCTGAGTTGGACATACTTACTTTTTCTATTTTATCCACCGACAATGAAGGTGCATTTGGCATCAATTCTTTAAACGGGCAAATCAAAGTCGCAAGTCCGGCCCTTCTTGACTTCGAACGCTTGCCAACAATCGAAATGGTGGTGAACGTAACCGACGGAAAAGGTGGTTCTTCGTCTGCCGTTGTGACAATCCAAATCAACGATATAGATGAAAATACAGTTGCCGGTGTTCTATTATTCTCGGAAGAAACAAATTTTTATCCTTTCCCCAATCCTACATCAGGAAATGCAAGTATTAAATTCAAAGAGATAAGTCAGGGGCATTTTACCATTTCTTTGGTATCAGCAAACGGGTCGCAAGTGCATTTAATTTATAGTGGAGATATCTCAAATGAATCCACTATTGAATTCTCAGTTTCCCACCTTCCAAAAGGATTGTATTTTCTTCGAATTGATGGAGACCAAACGAACATCACCAGGAAACTAATGATAAACTAAGGTGGGTTCGATATATGATGCTGTTTTTCGCATGGATATTAACGCCAAGAAAAAGCTAAGTGAGAAGAAGAAGTGGAGGAGGGAGTAAGGAGTAGGTTATTTTTTAAAATGTTGACGGTCTATTGCACCTTCTTTTCAAGCGCAGCAAGACGCTTTTCGTGATCTGCATATTTTTCAGCCGAAAAGGCCATGTATTCAGTTATGTCTTCGTGAAATTCCTTAAAAGAATCCTGAAGCCCTCTCATACCCTCATGTAAATAGGAAATTTTAGCTTCCATAGTATTGAGGCTTCTATTGATTTTTCTCTCAAAATCTTCATGTCTGCTCATGTTCCAATTTACTTTTTGTTTGTGAAATAATTCTATCTCAAAGAGAAAAGTTTCATCTTAAGATGAGCAGACATAAATTGTGGTTATCAAATCACCCCAACCACATTTTCCAGCGTTCCGATGCCATCGATACTGATGCTTACCATGTCGCCAGCCTGTAGCGTAAACTCATTCGGAGGGATAATGCCCGTGCCTGTCATCAGGTAGGCTCCCTGATTAAAGTGGCAAGCCCTGTATAGATATTCTACCAACTCGTCAAACTTGCGCTTCATTCTGTTGAGCTGAATTTCTTCATGAAAGACCTCGTTTCCACCTCTTTTGATAGAAATTACAATATTGGTATCCAGCGAAATAGGCTCTTTAGGTACGTAAAGACAGGGGCCAAGTGCGCAGGCTTTTTCATACGACTTGGCTTGAGGTAAATAAAGTGGATTTTCTCCCTCGATGCTGCGGCTGCTCATGTCGTTGCCAACGGTATAGCCCTGAATTTCTCCTTTGGAATTGATAAAAAGAGTGAGCTCCGGCTCAGGCACGTTCCAGGTTGAGTCCTTTCTGATATATACTTCTCCTCCATGCCCAACTACCCTATGAGCCAACGCCTTGAAGAAGAGTTCCGGCCGGTCGGCATCGTATACTTTCTGATAGAAATCAGATCCACCGCCACTTTTACTTTCTTCCATTCTGGCATCTCTGCTTCTAAGGTAGGTAACGCCGGAGGCCCACACCTCCTGACTACCAATGGGAGCGCTCAGTCCATCCTTGAGCCAATCTTTTTTTATGCCAGACTCAAGCGGCTTGGCAGATTTCACCAGTTTTACCAGATGGTCGTGAAGCTTGCTTTGGTTCACGGCATGATCCCAGCTATCAGAGATTTGGTAAGACTGGCCTTCGTACTCGGCGATGATTCGATTGGAAGTTTTATAAAGTTTCATAGGGTTGTTTTCTTGCGTTTTATATCGTTTAGATCAATGCCCAATAGGGTTTTAGATAATTTGTTGAGGCTTTCGAATTCTCCTTCGAAATGGCAGGTCAGTTGCTTGTGTTCCTGCGCTTCGCCTGGCTCCAGTTCTTTGGCTGGCGACGAAGATTCAATTTCGTAAAAAGGCCCCATTTGAGAGCCATCTGCCATTGGCCCATCATTGTAAGAGTTTACAACGTCGCCCTTGAAAGGCTCATCCTGCATTTCCCATTTTGAGTTTACATAGGCGCCGTTTGGCTCGACCGGAAACTTGATGATGGTTAGAATATTCTTTGCAATGTCGAAACTGGCAGCTATTGGCTTGGCAATGGCAGGCGACAAGCCAAGTTTACTCCGGTAAAGGCCGTCGCACTGGAAATAGATCACGCTGTCCGTTACTGTTAGCCTTTCTGCTGGTATTTCCCCGAAATAGTCATCAGTGATATGGTCTTTCGCTCCTTCAGTTGGCTTGAAAGGAATAATCACCATGGTTTCGGGTGATGGCGTCATCATGCCCAGCAGCCAGATGGATAGGAGACCCCTGTCCTTTGTCCATTGATTGGCTCCTTTGTTGATAATACGGTTCGCCGTTTCATAGCCAACCCACTTCAGGCTTTCTCCCCAAGTAACACCAAGGCTAGCAGCCAGCGCCTCCTGCGACAACAACCGAACACTTCGTTCGATGGCCAGGTCAAATACGGTTCCGCTATAGTTGGTGACGCTCGCTTCAATTCCGAAGATTACTTCATCTTCAGTAGCGGAAACAACAGGGTAGGCCACCGTGTCAATGATGGCGGGAACCTGCCAGTTGCCGATTTCGAAGGAATCTCCACCTTTAAAGTACACCGAGAACTGACCACCTTCCGGCCCTAGCCAAAAGCGTTCTTCACCACCCACGGGATTGAATTGCTTCTTCCAGTCGCCTGCCTCAATCAGGTTGTAGTTGAGCCAGCCGTAGCTGTTACCAGAAGCGCCTGTGGCAGTACTGGTCATTACCCGACCCTGATAGTCAGCTGAAAGCAGCACCCTTGCCTGCCCGTCAGGCGATTTTAGTTCGTAAACCGAGGACGTGTTGGCTTTCAGGAAAGCAGAATCATAAGCAAAGGTTCCCTTAGCTGGCATCGCTTTCTCCTTGTTTTCATTAACTGTTTGGCTGCACCCCGCCAGGGCCCAGAGACCAATGAGGCAGGGAATGAGCTTTTTCATAGCGCTTTATCGGTAAACTGACCGTTTACCTTTCTAGTGATGGACAATGGATTTGCATCTTGCAGCGCCTCAGGTAGCAGTGCCTGGTGATAGCCCTGATAACACACTGCTCTTGTGAAACGATAAATAGCGTTGGTGCCTACCGAAGTAGACCTGCTGTCGGTGGTAGCCGGGTAGGGGCCGCCATGCACCATGGCATAGGTTACTTCCACACCTGTTGGAGGTGCGTTGAAAATCACCCTTCCAGCCTTACTTTCAAGGGTTCCTATCAGCTCCGAATGCCCTTTCATGTCCTTTTCTGTGCCCCAAACGCTTGCTGTGAGCTGTCCGTGAAGGATATCAGCCACTTGCTTCATTTGTGCGGCATTGTCGGCCACCACATGCAATGAGCTCGGCCCAAATACTTCCTCTTGCAAGTCGGGGTTGTTGATAAAGGCACTTGCTTCTACCTGAAACATGTGTGGGATAGCAGCAACACCTTCTTTTGCGGTTAAGTCGCCGACGAGCTGGGTAACGCCCCGCAGCGAAGCCATTTTGCCGAGGTTGCTGCAGTAGCCACTAAATACTTTGTCGGTGAGCATGTTGTCGGCAGAGGCCGCCTCAAGGGCCGTTTTGAAGGCTTCAGTAAATTGCTCCTGGGCCTTCGACTTTACAGCGACAATCACACCAGGGTTGGTGCAGAATTGCCCGGCACCCATTAGGTTAGAGCCAGCCAGCTTCTGCCCAAGTGCAGTGGCTTCTTTTTCCAATATTTCTGGCAATACAAATACAGGATTCACACTGCCCATTTCAGCATAAACCGGAATTGGTTCGTTTCGCTTGGCGGCAGCATTGAAGAGGGCTCTGCCTCCGCCAAGCGAACCGGTGAACCCTACTGCCTTTATCGCCGGATGAGAGACCAGGTGAACGCTTGCCTCATAACCCTCGCCTTGTAGGTGACAGAAAACGCCCTCTGGCATGCCTGTGTCATTGGCAGCTTGCGCAATGAGCGAAGCCACCAGCTCGGAAGTAGCAGGGTGACCCGGATGTGCTTTGCACACAACTGGGCAACCTGCGGCGAGCGCAGATGCGGTGTCGCCGCCAGCGGTGGAAAATGCAAATGGAAAATTGCTGGCGCCAAACACAGCCACCGGACCAAGTGGTCTTTGCATTTGGCGCACGTCAGGTTTAGGCAGTGGCTGGCGGTCAGGAATGGCCGGGTCGATCATGGCATTGACCCATGAGCCTTCTCTAAGAAGAGAGGCAAATAGCTTCAACTGGCCTGTAGTACGTCCTGTTTCTCCCATGAGCCTTCCCTCAGGCAGTCGTGACTCCGTCATGGCGATGGCTACTAATTCGCCCTTGTTTTCGTCGATTAGCTGAGCGATGCGCTCAAGAAAGATAGCTCTTTCTACGCCTGATGTGTTTTTGTAGCTGCCAAAAGCCTTATGGGCAATGGCTACAGCCTGATCGACTTCTCCGACTGTTGCTTCGTGGAATGCGATGCCTGAGTGCCCGCCGTGCCCTTTGAAGCTTTGAGGATTGATACCTGATAGTTTATTTCCGATTAAATTCTTTCCTGTTAACTGCATGAATAAATGATGGTGTCTTTTCGTAAGTAAAATTAATTAAAACTATTGCGGGATTCCATTCAGCACTATTTCACAAGGTCTTTGTAGCTGATAAGCTGAATGCCCTTTTTCTTTATTAGCGTTTTGATTTCTTCGTCTATCCAAAGGTCAGTTACACCCTGACGGTCTTCGGCCACATTCTCATAACCAATGTGCGAAATTGCCCTCAGCTCGGGCGTGTCGATGCCCGGATGCTCCACAAACATATAAGTTTTTCCCTTTTCCAGCTTGTTGAGCATTTTGCTGAAGCTTTCTTTCTTTTCCGCTAGCGTGCCATGTGCTCCCTCGTACCTGGCACCCTGCACGCCCAATTTCTGCGTATCAATATCGATATCATATTCTATAGCCAGCTTTTTGGCAATGGCGGCCGCTTCATCGTTTAGGTTTGTGCAGCCCATATGGCCCGAGATGTGACTGAGCCTGGGAATCATTTTCTTTGCAAGTTCTATCTGTGCTCTCCACTCTTTTTCAATGTCATCGAGGCTGAATTCGTTTTCCAGCACTGCTTGCCCCGGATAGTTTTTATTGGGCCATATCATTGGAAAGAAGTATCCGTCCTTGTTTCGAAGGCTTAGCGCATCGGTCAGCGGCTGCCATTTCACATTGTCCCACTCGCTGGTGAGCACCAGGTGAATGCCGACGTCAATACCTGGGTTTTCCTCCAGCATCTTGACGGCCTCAGGAAACCATGGCGATGGAACAATCACTTCGATTGATGTTTCTATGCCTTCCTTAAAGGTCTTAATTAGTGCTACATTGCCACTATGAGAGAATCCCATGTCGTCTCCACGAACGATTAAGCGTTGCGCTGAAAGGTGGATGCTACCGGTGAAAAGAAGAAGTGAGAAGGCTAGTTGAAATAGTCTGATCATGCTCAGTTTTTGTAGGTTTAGAAATATGTAATGCTAAGATAACGCATTAATGAGGTGTAAAATAATGGAAGTTTATTAATTTAGAGAATGCGCTGATGTGCAAAAGTGTGAACAGCTCATTGAAGAATACCCCAGCCATGATAAATAGCATGAAAAGAAGACAGCTTTTGAAGGGTGCACTAGGCCTATCTGCGTTATCGGCAGTGAATTTTGCCTCAACGCCAACGCTTTTGGCGCAGCACATTGCGGGCAGGTCTGCAAAAGCTTCTCAGTTGAAAATCAGTCTCAATGCATTTTCCTTCAATGCGCCACTTACCGATGGCAGTATGGATGTGCACGATATGCTGGAGTACTGTTCAGAAGTTGGTTTTGCGGCTGTGGATATTACTGCTTATTATTTCAAAGGCTACCCCAATGTGCCGCCAGACGACTACCTGTTTGAGATCAAGAGGCACGCTTTTCGGTTGGGGCTGGACATAAGCGGCACCGGTGTTCGCAACGATTTTACGCTGGCCGATCCTGAAAAAAGAAAGGAAGAAGTAAAGCTGGTAAAAAATTGGATTGAAGCGGCCGCTAAACTCGGGGCTCCTGTGATCAGGATTTTTGCAGGTGCCAAAGTGCCCGACGGGTTTTCATGGAACAACGTTGCCGCCTGGATGGTGAAAGACATTCAGGAATGTATTGACCATGGCAAGAAGTTTGGCGTAACAGTGGCCATTCAAAACCATAACGACTTTATCAAAACTGCAGAGCACGTTACAAAGATAATGGAGATGGTTGACTCTGAATGGTTCGGACTTATTTTGGACACGGGAAGTTACCGGGTAGGGGATCCCTATGAGGAAATTGAGAAGACCATTCCTTATGCAGTCAACTGGCAGATTAAGGAATTGATTTTTGTAGAGGGCGAGGAAATAGAGACGGATTTGAAAAAGCTGATAGATATCATCAGAGCATCGGACTATAAGGGTTACTTACCCATCGAAACGCTAGGTGCCGGCGACCCAAAGCAAAAGGTAAAAGCGTTATACGATAAGCTGAACGGGGTTTTGTCGAGCTAAGGGCAAGTGAGGGCAGCTACGTTAAACTGGAGCTTGGGTCTGTCAAATACACCTTTGGCTCCCAAATACTATAATTTACTGACACCAACTGTTAAAAGAAAAAGGGGCGGGTAATCCCCGCCCTCTTTCCATGTATTTATACTCGTTTATGGTTCTTGTTTGTTTACTCCCACCAAATACGAAAGGGAAGCATTTTCATTTTTAAAAGGTGACACATTTTTTCGGAGCAAGAAAGCTTAACTTGGATTAGAGCTTTTTACCACGTGGGAAAGTTACAAATAGCTTTGCCCAGATTTTCATTTCGCTGGTTCTCTTCCAAATCCGATTCCAACAAATTAAAATGCCTAGTGACATTGTTACATCAGTCATCGAATGGTTGGCCGAAATGTATCCACCTTTACCGTGACAGACCAAAAGCGCACTCGATCGCAGATGCCGCTTCCATTGTCACTCCAGATCTGCCTGGGTAATTAAACTTTAAGAACAGCACTATGAGAATTAAACTACTTGCATTAAGCTTTTTGCTAACAATTGGCATAACAAACGCCCAAAATCCCGTCGGAATATTTTCTGACCACGGGGATGTAGGGAACCCAAAAAATAAAGGGGGTGCTACCTACAACGAGCAAACACAAACCTATTCCATCAAAGGTGCGGGGTACAATATTTGGTTTGAAAGAGACGAATTTCACTTTGCTCACCAAAAGCTAAAAGGTGATTTTATCCTGACGGCCAATTTTGGTTTCAATGGAGCAGGCGTCGACCCACACCGCAAAATTGGGTGGATGGTGAGGGAGTCATTGGGCGAGAAGGCAGCACACGTTAGTGCCACCCTTCATGGCGACGGGCTAACGGTTCTTCAGTGGAGGGAATTGAGGGGAGCTTTTATGCGTGATCCAGAAGACGAGATTTTTTCTCCAAAAAGTAATTACACGATAATCCAACTTGAGCGCTCTGGCAAGGAATTGATCATGAGAGCTGCACATTTTGGAGAGCCACTTCAGATGATTGGCTCTCACGTGATGCCATATATGCCAGATGAAGTATTTGCGGGCATATTCGTGGGCTCGCATAACCCTGAAGTGATTGAAGAAGGCATTGCCTGGAATGTGAGGATCGACAAGCCAGTGGCCGACAATTACAACCCAGGGCGAGACGGATGGCTTGGTTGTCGCATGGAAACAATGACCATCGCAGATGGAAAAAGAACCGTTGTTTACGAAAAGGATGGTCGCTTTGAAGCGCCAAATTGGATGCCTAACGGTAAGGAGCTGCTGTTCAACATGGATGGGTCAATATACACCATGGCCATTGCTGGTGGAGAGCCAAAAAAACTGAACACCGGTGATTTGAAAAGAAATAACAATGACCACGGCATCTCCTTTGATGGCAAGCTGCTTGCAGTAAGCAGCCACAGGGATGGACTTCCTGGTGGAGGCTCCACTGTTTATGTGCTGCCGCTGGAAGGAGGAACACCCGAACTGATAACGGAAGGAACTCCTTCTTACTTTCATGGCTGGGCTCCGAACAACAAAGAGTTGGTTTATGTAGCTCAGAGAAACGGGGGGAATATCTACAATGTTTATAAGGCCAATATCAAAACGAAAGTGGAGACTCAGTTGACGACATTCACTTCGGGGCACGTAGATGGTTGCGAGTACTCACCTGACGGAAAGTATGTTTACTACAACGGCTCTCAGTCGGGTACCATGCAGCTGTGGCGAATGAAACCTGACGGCACAGGAAACGAGCAGTTGACTTTCGATGAAAATAATGACTGGTTCCCGCACGTGTCGCCTGATGGCAAGTGGATACTTTACATTTCTTTTCCACCCACCATTCCTGTCGATTCGCACCCTTCGTACAAAAGAGTCACTTTAAAAATTATGCCCGCAGCTGGTGGTGAGTCAAAGGTATTGGCCTACTTATATGGTGGGCAGGGGACTATTAATACGCCTTCGTGGTCGCCTGATAGTAAATCAGTGGCTTTCGTGAGCAACTCCGAAAAAAAATAAGCTGAGTAGGTTCGGTGAGACGATAAACTCACTAGCTACCATGCGCTGTTAGTAAGTTTGGTAAATATAAAAATGTAGTTAACAAAAGTGCCCGGCTAGTTTCCGGGCATTTTTGCTTCTCTACATTGATACATAATATACTCAATACAAAGTAAACTATAGTATCGCCCAAACCTGCCGACACTTCTTTCAAAAGACCACTGCATTTGTAACCTTCTGAAAAAAGCACTTGAAGAGATACTATTATTGGGAGATATTATAAATGTTTTAAAAAAGATGCCTTTATGGGTCTGGATTTTTCCTGATCTTTACAGAGTGGCGAATTTTTCAATAACGATAGCAATGTGGAAGAGCATGGGGTGGATAAGGTATTTCGTTTTGATTGCGCTGTGTCCGGTTGCAGCCGATTTGGCCATAGCCCAGAATAACTCTGCGCTGACTAGCAATATTAAGTTTGAGCAACTCGCCGACGGCCTCTCGGAGAAGTCAGTAACGAGCATCATCCAGGACCGGCATGGCTTCTTGTGGTTTGGCACCCGAAACGGACTGAATCAGTATGATGGGATTGAGTTTAAGGTATATGAGTATATTCATGGAGACAGCACTTCGTTAAGCAGTAGCTTCATCACCAGCCTGGCAGAAGATAAAGAAGGTAATATTTGGGTGGGGACAACCGATGCCGGACTAAACCGCTACAACAGAAAGTTGGACAACTTCACCCGCTTCCAATCCAAGCCTAATGATCCCGAAAGCCTCTCCGATAATTGGGTGACGGATCTGTGTATCGACAGCCGGGGCAACGTGTGGGTTGGTACCGAAGGGGGTGGATTGAATGTGGTGTATGCGGGTTCAAAAGCTTTCAAGCATTTCACAAATGATGTAAAAGACCCCCTCAGCCTGGCCAACAATCACGTGAGATCGATTTGCGAAGATAGCTCCGGCAATATCTGGGTGGCGACCTACGGTGGCGGATTGGACAGATTTGATGCTGGCGGGCAAAGATTTATCCATCATCGTTACGAGCCTGGTAATGCAAAGAGCCTTTCCAGCAACTACCTGAATTCGTTTTTGAAAGACAGCGACGGGCAAATTTGGATTGGCACACGAGAGGGTCTGAGCCGTCTGGTGCCAAAAGATAATGGTGTAGAGTTTCAAAGGGTGATGCCCAATATTGTAGACCCAACGGGCCTGGTGCACAACATTGTGCTTAGCATCAGCGAAGACAACTACAACCGGCTTTGGCTCGGAATGGAAAACGGCGGGTTGTCGATCTATGACAGGCAAACCGGGCAGTTTTCCAATTTTTGGCCCAACCCACTTGACCCGACAAGCGTGGGCGCCAACTCCATTTGGGCTGTATACAAAGACAATATTGGCACCATGTGGCTGGCAGCCCGCAACAGAGGTTTGAATAAATGGGATCAGTATCAGACAAAGTTCATTCACCATATTTTGCCGCCATCGGGGGGGCATAGCCTGGCCAATAATGACATCATCTGTTTTGTAGAAGACAGGGAAGGCAACTTGTGGATAGGTACCGACGGCGGAGGTCTGAACTATTTCAATAGGAAAACCAACGAGGTGAAAAGCTATGTTCACGATATCAATGACCCCAAAAGCATAGGGAGCAATTCCGTCATTTCTTTGGAGATCGACAGCTATGGGGACCTTTGGGCGGGCACATGGGAGGGTGGACTTAATAAGTTTGATAAAAGAACCGGCACCTTCCAGCGATTTGTAAACGATCCCCAGGATGCGACGACCATAGGTTCCAACTATGTGTTTTCAGTTTTTGAAGATAGCAAAAAGCGGTTATGGGCGGGTACTTTCTATGAAGGACTGGATCTGTTTGACAGGAAGACAGGCGCATTTTCGCACTATGAAGTGAACCCCGACGACCCCGAATCTTTGAGTCACAACAGGGTGTTTACCATGTTTGAAGACAGTCGGAATAACATCTGGATTGGTACTGAAGGCGGGGGCCTCCTGCAAATGATGTTTGACAGAGATGGAGAGCCGGTGTTTAAAACCTATATCAATAACCCCAAAGACTCCACCAGCTTAAGTAGCAATGTGGTTAACGCCATTTATGAGGATAGCAAGAGCACGCTGTGGGTTAGCACCTGGGCAGGGCTCAATAAATTTGACTACGGAAAAGGAGCCTTCGAAACGTTTCGCAAAAATGATGGACTTGCTGACAATGTAGTCAATGGCATTCTGGAAGATGAGCGGGGAATGTTTTGGATCAGTACCAACCAGGGAATCAGTGAATTCGATCCTGAAAAAAGGAGATTCAAAAACTATAGCACAGCAGATGGGCTGCAGGAGCAGGAGTTTGTGAGGGGCGCCTATTTGAAAAGCCAGTCCGGTGAATTCTTTTTTGGTGGGGTAAATGGCTTTAATTCATTTTATCCGGGAGAGGTGAAAGAGAATCCACACATACCACCCGTGTACATCACCAACTTTTGGATATACAATGAAGAAGTGAGGCCGGGCGCAAAAGGCTCAGTTTTGGCACAAAACATCATCGATACAAAAGAAATTACACTGACCTATCACCAAAACGAATTTAGCTTTGAGTTTGCAGCGCTTAACTATTCTCAGGCTTTTAAAAACAGCTATTCCTATATGCTGGAGGGATATGACGAGCACTGGCACGAGGCTGGTAATCAACGCACCGCCAGCTACACCAAGGTGCCGCATGGCGACTATGTTTTTAGGGTAAAGGCTTCCAACAATGACGGCCTTTGGAATGAGGAAGGAGCCTCGTTGCGAATAATAGTGACGCCGCCGTGGTGGGCCACCTGGTGGGCCTACGCTATCTACATTAGTATCGTTATTGGTCTGCTTTTCTGGTATAGACAAGTACTTATCTACAGAGAAAGGCTTAAAAGTGACTTGAGACTTGAGCACATGGAACTGACCAAAATGCAAGAAATGGATGCTATGAAATCCAACTTTTTTGCCAATATATCACACGAGTTCAGAACCCCGCTCACTTTGATGTTAAGCCCACTGAAGTCGATGTACTCGGGGGCCTTTCGTGGCGACGTGAGAAAACAGTATAGCGTCATGATCCGGAGCGGCGAGAGGTTGCTAAGATTGATTAATCAGCTGCTCGACTTGTCAAAGCTGGGGAGTGGCAGCATGAAGCTGGAAGCCAGCCGAACCGACGTTGTCGAGTTTTTGAAGCCAATCGCAGCATCTTTTTCATCCTATGCCACCCAAAAAAAGCTGTCCTATTCCTACAACCATCCGAACGCTCCTCTGGAGGCATATATTGATCATGATAAGGTTGAGAAGATAGTAACAAATCTGCTGTCCAACGCCTTCAAGTTTACCAGTGAGGGTGAAATCTCCCTAAATCTGAGCCGAATTTCTATGGAAATGACTGACAGCGAAGCAGGCGGGGAGTTTGTGCAAATTACTGTCAGGGACTGTGGCGTCGGAATTCCCAGGGAACACCTGCAGTCAGTTTTTGACAGGTTCTATCAGGCGGATGTTGACCATCACGGTGACCAGGAGGGGACTGGCATAGGCCTTTCGCTTACCAAGGAGCTGGTGGAGCTGCACAGGGGCAGGATATCAGTAAAAAGTACGCTTGGTGAGGGTTCGTGCTTCAAGGTGCTCATCCCTATGGGCAAAGCGCATTTGCAGGACAGTGAAATTGTGGAGCCTGAAAAGGTCGGAGTTGTTAGCATCGGCCATGTGGTGGAAGAGTTGGAAGAAAGAGACAAGCATAGCACTGGTGAGGCTGCTATTGTGAAGACCGACCCCAAAGAGGGTAAACCGCTGGTGCTGATAGTGGAGGACAATGGGGACTTGCGTACCTACATGAAAGAAAGTCTGGAGCACAGCTATGAGATTATTGACGCTGCTAACGGCAAAATAGGGCTGGAGAAATGCATCGAGCTGGTGCCGGATCTTATTATTTCTGACATTATGATGCCATTGATGGATGGAGTGGAAATGTGTCATTTGGTAAAAACCGACAGTCGGATAAGTCATGTGCCAGTGATACTGCTCACAGCCAAGGCTGATTTGGAGGATAAACTCACTGGCCTGGAAACTGGGGCCGACGACTATATCACCAAGCCTTTCGATTCCAGGTTTTTGGAGGTAAGAGTACGCAACCTGATCAAAACGAGGGAGCTGATGAGGGAGCGCTTCATGGGCAACCGGAAGCTGGTGTTGGAGCCTAAAGAGATCACTATTACTCCGCTGGACGAGGTTTTCATGAAAAAGGTGTTGAAAACTATCGAAGACAATATTGGTGACTCAGAGTTCAGGGTGGAGGATCTCGGTAGAGAGGTGGCCATGAGCAGGATGCACTTTTATCGAAAGGTGAAGGCGCTTACCGGCCAGACAGCAGTTGAATTTATCCGGACGATCCGGTTGAAGCGGGCGGCTCAGATGCTCAAGCAAAACCAGCTGACCGTGTCGGAGATTACTTATGCCGTGGGTTTCAACGACCTGCAATACTTCCGGAACAGGTTCAAAAAATACTTTGGTGTTAGCCCTTCGGAGTACGCCAGCCAGTTTGCTGGCGACAAGCCTGAGGTTGAGAGCGAGGTTCGTGACTCTTGATCTACTCAACGACCGGCGAAGTCTGTCGGGGGACAGACCATGGAATACGAACATTCTTGAGAAAGGGCTACAACTTTTCGGCAGGGCGGTTTACCTTTAGCTGACAGTTTTAAATAGAGAGAAGGGTTAGGGCCTTGGGCCATATTGAAAATATAAACACACTAGAAACTTATGGAAATACATGACAAATCAGGATTAACAACTTACTTACCCAGCGACGGCCGATACAAAACCATGAAGTACCGCCGGTCGGGGAGGAGTGGCATCCTGCTTCCTGAAATCTCGTTGGGCCTCTGGCACAATTTCGGTCACAAAGACAATCTGCTCAACGCTCAACTTTTGCTTCGCAAGGCGTTCGATATGGGAATCATCCATTTTGACCTTGCTAATAACTACGGCCCCCCGTTCGGTTCAGCTGAGACCAACTTCGGCCGTATGTATAACGACGACTTCAGGCCCTACCGCCACGAGCTTTTCATTTCCAGCAAAGCTGGCTACGACATGTGGCCTGGCCCTTACGGTAACTTTGGCTCACGTAAATACCTGGTCAACAGCCTTGACCAGAGCCTTAAGCGGATGAACCTTGACTATGTTGATCTGTTCTATCACCACAGGCCTGATCCACATACGCCACTGGAAGAGACCATGGGCGCTCTTGACTTTATCGTCCGATCTGGAAGAGCCTTGTATGTCGGCATTTCCAACTACCCTGCGGCGGAGGCCAAAAAAGCCATTGCTATTCTAAAAGACCTGGGTACCCCATGTTTGATCCACCAGGCTCGCTACTCCATGCTTGACCGTTGGGTGGAAGATGGGTTGCTGGACGTGCTGACCGAAGGTGGCGTTGGTTGTATTGCCTTTAGCCCACTGGAGCAGGGCATGCTGAGCAATAAGTACCTCAACGGCATTCCCGCCGATAGCAGGGCAGGGCAGGGCATGACCTACCTGGAAAAGGAAACAGTGGAGAAAAACCTGCCGAAGATCAAGGAACTGAACAAGATAGCTATTGAAAGAGGGCAATCACTGTCGCAAATGGCCATTGCCTGGTTGTTGCATAACAAAGCCGTGACATCGGTACTTGTTGGCGTTAGCAAAATTGAACAGCTGGTAGACAATGCAAAGACTTTGGAGAACACTTCGTTTTCTGATGAAGAAGTAAGGAAGGTTAAAGCAATTCTGACGGCTTAAAACCTAAGAAGCCACCTCCTGGCAAGTCCTGGGAAGTGGCTTCTACTTTTTTGACTACTGACGCCGGATCAAAGTCCCTGAGTGATCGCCTTTACTTTGGCCAGTCCGGTTTTACACACTTCCAGTGCATCCTGCGCCCAATATTCTTTGTTGAAGACTTCTAACGACAGAATCAACGGCCTTTTTGGAGATTGAAATGCCTGGAGTATCTTCTTGGTGGGAGCCAACCCTTCACCGGGATAAATCCTGTCACCATCTTTAATAACATCCCTTGGAATGTCGGTGTAATCGTTCACATGCAATACCTGCACGTCAAGCGGATTGGCCATCTTGAGCGTATCGTAACTCGAGCCTCCTTTGTAGAGGTGGAAGATGTCAAGGTTGATGCAGGCGGACGCATGGCCCGACTCCGTGGCTACAAACAATGCCTGGCTGAGCTTGTGAAGGTTTTTGGAATGCCCCCATATCTCCAGCTGCGGCACAACACCCGACTGATCACCCATTTCCAGAATAGTACGATACCGTTCTGCTGCTTTATAAAGATCAAGCCCGGCTTCAGCTGTGGCACCCGATGGTGGGGCTGCAATACGCTTGCAGCCCAGCTGTGCCAGCATATCCATTTCTTTTTTCAGCTGTTCCAGTCCTTTGTTTCGGGTAGCTTCGTCATCCACTATCCATTGAGCAAAGCCAATGGTGTTTTCAACACTGATCCCAAGGTCTTTGATGATTTTGGCCGCTTCTTTGATCGTTCCACCGCCATCGAGGTACTTTTGCAGGGTGGGAATCCATATTTCTACGGCCCGGAAGCCGCCTTTGGACGCTGTTTCGAGTTCCTTGACAAAACCAAGATTATGTCCCATGATCGTGGCCATGTTGAGGCAGGGAATGAAGTCGCCTGCGGCACTCTTCAGCATGCCGGTGGTGCTGTCTTCAATGAGGGACGTAGTGGGGCTGCTAAATCCAAAGGATGGCAATGCCATGAGGCCGGCGGTGCCACCAAGGTATTTAAGTGCACTGCGGCGGGAGTAAGTAGGTGTTTTCATAAAGCTAATTTAAAAGAATTGACGAGATCAGGGTAAGCCGCTTATCTAATTATTCGGGATTTGGCCAAGCGCACTGAACATTGACTGAAACCTGATATACTTTAACTCCAAACAAAAAAGGAGACCTCCCGGCCTCCTTTATTTTCGAAATGCTGTCTTTTCAGATTAGCAGCATCCTGTAGAGCTACCGCCTCCGCAGCAACCTCCACCACAACAATCGTCTCCCATAATAATACATGTTTTGGTTTACATAGAAGAGACGAGCGCATGGGGAGAAGGACGCTCCCGGCAGCGACAATTTTTTTGAGGGATCATATCCAGGATATTTCCATACTTGTCGGCTGGAATAGCGCAGCATTCCAAAAACAAGTCTTTCAGGTGAAGCCTGGCTCTCTGCACCCTCGATTTGGCGGCTGTGTAACTAATGCCTTCCTGCTCAGCAAACTGTTTTTGCGGCATTCCCCCAATGTCAATCTTTTTTATGGCTTCTTTGTGCAGAGGAGAAAGGTTGTGGATAAAAGGTGACATGCATTGGGCAAACGTGGCATTGAACGGATTCTCCTCATGCTGCAATACGAGGTCATCAGGCAGCTCGGTGAATTGCCTTTTTGTTCTGAAATGATCCAGCACCGTGTTTCGTGTGATTTGCCACACCCAGCTCACCAGTTTCCCCTCATCTTTTAATGTATGCCGCCTGGTGTGGATTTTTACAAAGACATCCTGCAGCACATCGTCACTTGCCATTTCGTCTTTCAGCGAGTGCCGGATGAACGCATGTAGCTCTTTGTGAAAGGATGTCCAGATGAATTCGGTTGTGTGCATGTCGGTTGTATTCATTTAATATAGACGATGCAGCAGAAAAAAAGACGCCGTTGCCCGTTGGATTTTTTTAAAATACGACGATTTTCTTCGGATTCGAACTCAAATGGCGTGTCTTTTCAAAAAGGCTCTTGACACAAAGCTCAGCAGCCGTTGGAAGTAAATGGCCTCTACAGCGATATTGCTCTCATGATAAGCAAAAATTCCTGAAATTTGAGACAAATGATAGCGACGTATTGATTGATAGGAAACCCGCAGACTCATTTGGCAAAAAAACACATTCAGAACATGAAATTTGATCTCAAAAAAGCGATTGAAGTGCTGGAACGGACACCAGGGGTGCTCAATACCTTGCTGGACGGCCTCTCTGCCGACTGGACTTCCAGCAATGAAGGAGGGGAGAGTTGGAGTGCTTACGATGTAGTCGGACACCTGATTCATGGGGAGAAAACTGACTGGATTCCCAGGGCTGACATTATTCTCTCGCCTGAGGCAGATAAGTATTTCCGACCATTTGACCGTTTCGCCCAAATGGGAGAAAGCGGGAAGAAGACGCTGCAGCAGCTTTTGCAGGAGTTTAGCACGCTACGCAAGAGCAATATGGAGCGACTTCGTGCGATGGGTATCAGCGACGAAGACCTTACAAAAACAGGCATTCATCCGGCTTTTGGGGAAGTGACACTGGCGCAGCTTCTGGCCACCTGGGTCGCTCACGATTTGAACCATATTTGCCAGATAGCCCGAGTGATGGCCAAACAATATAAAGCCGAAGTGGGGCCGTGGGTGGAATACCTGAGAGTCATGCAATCGTAGTGTCCGACTGCGCTGCAAGACAATGTGTCCGCAGTTTTGCAGGGGGGAAGGGTTTTACAGTTAAATGCTTAAATTGACTTTAGTTACTAAATAGAAGACAATGAAAGCTTCCTTGCTATCCGTGTTATGCATGTTCCTATTTCAATTTGCCTCTGGCCAGGCAACTGAAAATGACCAGGCAATCACCAAGCTCATCAATCAATACTCTGAGGCCAGGGAAACCAAAGACACTGTGCTGCTGAAGAACATCCTTACCGAGGACATCGACCAACTGGTATCGAACGGAGAATGGCGGATTGGTATCAGGGTGGCCATTGATGGCATGATGCGGAGCTCGACCAGCAATCCTGGTTCCCGTACGCTTACCGTTGACAAAATCCGATACCTGGGCACGACAAGTGCCATTGCCGACTGTCGCTATGAAATAAAGAATCCCGAGGGTTCAGAGCGGAAGATGTGGAGCACTTTTGTGGTAGTGAAGCAAAAAGGCAAATGGCGGATTTCAGCGATTAGAAATATGCTGCCAGCTGGGTAGTTGAAAGCAAGCGATATAAAATGCCAAGCACAATTTTGTTAAAAACTGCTAACTGTCAGACCCGGATTGACTTCCGGGAAATCGTATTCGAATGGAATATAGAATTCGTCGACAGTCTTAATCGGTTCCACCTCCACCTTGGAAAAGGCCCTAAATCTGGAGACAACTCCATCAATATAGTCACGGTGATTCTGGATGAATACTTTCGTAGGCCTCATTGAATCAATTATTTCCTTATCAATTCTTCTATTATAAACAGGAAACGAGTAGCCAATAACCACTAAGTATTCTGTATCCGAGACAGCCTTTTTTGCAGCAGTTCTTATGTTTTGATTTAGCTTAGTATTCTCCCAAGAATAAGAAATGAAGGGCTCATCGTATAACGGAGTATCTTTTGACCCAATCGAATATGCCCTACTTTTTGTCTTTTCAAAGTTTACAACTCCCGTTTGGGCAATGTAGTGAAGGTTATTTTGGTCACTGTAGTATTCCTTTGTTAAGTTCACATTAAACCGCTCTGTTCTCATATTTTCGTCAGAGGTTCCGTCGAAATAGTGCCCGACCGAACCATTTAGCTTTATCAGCGAGAACTTATCGGGGTTGAACTCAAAATTGTTTAAAGCATTTGGAATGACTTGCGCAATTTTGCTGATTTTCTCAATGTGATTGAGATCCGTCGTTTCCCTAGTTTGCTCATGGAACTGCCCAAGCGAAAATTCAACTTGTCTATCGTAATTCCAACTTATGATATTGATGTTGTCAGGCAACTCGATGCCACCCTTTTGGTTATTCGAAATTATTGCTGAAAAAAATGCATCATATCTTTTATCGAGCCCAAACCTCAATTGTCGATAAATTAAAAACTCATTGATAATTGTCTTTAATTCCAAGAGATTTGGAATATCTCCTCGCAAATAGTATTTCTTCGCCAGAGTATCAATTGACGCATGGTCGTTGACTCTGCTGCATAAATCAAGTATTTTAGATACAAATTCTTTTTGAGATTGTGCTAAGTCATTTACGATAAGCGATTTTGATTCGTAAAGCTCACTTTCAAGGCTAAATTCTTTATGAAATTTGGCAAAATCCTGAAGGCCATCAATAAAGCCAGAGATGATTGGAATTGATCCAATGCTAGCACCTGCCCCCAATAGGTATGTAAATTTTGACATATTTTAGTGTAAGAATTTTAAGTAAAGAGCCTCAATTTGATCCATTTAATAGATAAACAGTTTATTTTTTTAACTGCAATCAGTAACTTAGGGCGGTTACTTTCCAAATAGAGGTTACGAAACATCGAAATTGATAAAGTATCTTGATTTTCTTTGTTGACCTCTCTGGTCTCTCACCCCAACTTCTTCTTAAAAAACTCCACTGTCCTGCCCCAAGCCAGCACTGCGGCCTCTTTGTCATATCTTGGCGTTGAGTCGTTATGGAAGCCATGGTTTACGTCGGGATAGATATAGGCTTTGTATTCCTTCTTGTTGGCTATCAAAGCCTCTTCATAGGCTGGCCAGCCTTCATTTACTCTTGTGTCCAGCCCTGCATACTGAATCAGCAAGGACGCTTTAATTTGCGCAGTTTCCTCCGCAGTTGGTTGTCCACCATAGAAGGGAACAGAAGCTTTCAGCCCCGGAATTTTCACCGCCATCATGTTCGAAATCCAGCCACCGAAGCAGAAACCTACCACTCCAATTTTTCCGTTGCACTCAGGGTGGCCTTTCAGGTAATCATAGGCTGCGATAAAGTCTTCCAGCATTTCATCACGGTCTCTTTTGCGCTGTAGTTCTCGCCCATCATCATCATTGCCAGGATAGCCACCGAGTGGGAACAAGGCATCAGGAGACATGGAAATAAAGCCTTCCAGTGCAGCTCTGCGACCCACGTCGGCAATGTGAGGATTGAGGCCCCTGTTTTCATGCACTACCACAATGCCTGGCAGCTTGCCCTTGGCCTTTACTGGCCTGGAAAGCTGTCCGCTCATTTTGCCTGCGCCTTTGGGAGAGTCGTAACCTACGGTTTCAGTCTTCAGCCTTGGGTCATCGACAGGCACCTGCAGGGTTTGCTGGTACCTGGGCATCAAAAAGTTGAGCATGGCAGGCACTGTTAGGCCGCCTACTGCATAGAAAGATATTTTCTCCACAAACTCCCTGCGGTCGATCTTGTTGTGTACATAGTAGTCGTACAAGTCAAATACTTCCTGCTTGATGTCTTCTTTTTTGATTTCGTCCATGACTGTAGTTGTAGGTGAATGATAGACAATATAAGGTTTATTGGGCTTTGATCATAGAGGGTTTTGATGACGGATTGCTGGCGAGTGAAGACACTCACCAGAACTTCTACAATATGCGGCTACAGAAGTTGCGAAGACTACAAAAGTTAGCTGCCCTTGGTGTGCAATGAAGCGATCATGCCGTTGTACTGACAGCTGACGGCTGATGGGAATCGAAACTTTTGTAGTTTCTGGCGCAGGTTAACGATAACGATTTGGAGCTTTTTTAGGTATTACCCCTCATCAATCACATACTTACTTCTGGCCGACTTCGACTGCCTGATGCGGTAGTTCAGCGTGAGGTTGATTTGCCTTCTGCGGAACTGGCTACGGCCATCGGTGAAGAAGTTCGGCCCTTCGGTGGTATAGCGGCTTACCCGGCTGTTGAACACGTCCATGATGTTGAGGTTGAGCGTGCCGTTGCCTTTCAGTACTTCCTTGGCAAACGACAGGTCGATGTAGGCCAGTGCCTTCCGTGTACCCTGTGTTGTTTTTTGTGGCGCTTCAAAGTTGCCTCTAAGCTGAATATCTAGGTTACCCGGCAGGCTGAAGCGGGAGGTTTGGCGGGCAAACCAGCTGTAGGTAGTGGGCTTGTAGGTATCGATGATGTTGGTGCCATCAATTTCAGCATGAAAGAAGTTGAAGTTGAAGTCCAGCTTCCACCAGTCGTAGGGGTTATAGTCGCTGGTAAACTCAAGGCCGAACGACTTTTGACCGATGAGATTTTGTGGAAGCGTGCGGGCATTGCCTTCGTCGTCCACCACCCTGATGCGGTCGATGGTTTCCTTCGACTCCCGGTAGTAAAACGAAGAAGTGAGGGAGCCTTTTTCAAAGTATTTCAGGTGTCCAATTTCATAGGCATCAGTGTATTCAGGATTCAGATCCGGGTTACCACTAAAGAAGTTCCTGCCATCGGCCAGCGTAACAAAAGGGCTCAGGTCATTGTAGAATGGTCTTCTTATCCTCCGGCTGTAGCTTAGCTGGAAAGAGTTTTGGTTGGCTACAGCGTAGGTGAGGTGTGCGCTAGGGAAGAAGTTCAGGTAGCTTCTGGGGTTCTCCTCATTGGTTTCTACCAGCCTCGTTTTTACATCGGTGTATTCTGCTCTTATCCCAGCCTGGTAAGTGAACTTGTTGCTTTTGTTGCCCAAAATGGCATAAGCCGCCTGTATGTTCTCATCGTACAGAAAGATGTTCTTCAAATCAGGATCCACGGTTTCAACACCTGCCTCGTCCACGTTGGTCACCACATAGTTGTTTTCCATGTTCCGGAGGCTGCTCCTGAGTCCCGTTTCAAACTTACCTTCCTTGCCAATAGGCTTGGTGTAGTCTAGCTGGAGCAGGTATTGCTTTTCAAACTCGTCATTCAGCGCATGCTGCTTCTGGGCTGAACCATCTATGGAAACATCATTCTCATCAAATGAGCGTTGGGTGAAAATCTGATCCGACCGCTCCCAGTAGTCGATATACTTCAACGTGGTGAGCAATTTGTGGCCTTTTTCTTCAAATGATTTTTCCCAGGTCAGGGTAGTTTCTGAATTGGGTTCGGCTTCGTTCTCATTTTGCCTGCGAGCCGTGTAGCCCAGGTAATTGTTCTCATCAAAGAGATAGTCCTTGTAAGTCAGGTCGGTAATGCGGTTGCCATCGCTTCGCTTGAACAAATAGGAGAGGGTGAGGATGCTCTTTTCGCTGAAAAAGTAGTCAACACCACCTTGAATATTGTTGTTGAGGCCCTTGAGATAGCCGTCTCTGTCTTGTCTGGAAATGTAGGTAGTATCGCCAGAATAGACTTCCTGATAAAGAGAGGCCACATTGGGCTGCTTGCGCCAGGCTATGCCATAGTTGACAAACCAGTTGATTTTTTTGTGGCGATAGTTAAGGTTGGCAGCGCCGCCAAAGTTGTAAGGATAGCCCGTGATGCCCTGAAAGGAGCCGTTGAAGCCCTGGTTGCGGTCTTTCTTGAGCACGATGTTGATAATGCCTGCCATGCCTTCTGCCTGGTACCTGGCCGAGGGGTTGGTAATGATTTCCACTTTGTCAACCATGCTGGCCTGCATCTGCTGCAATCCGCTGGCACCTTTGAGGCTCACAAGTCCTGACGGCTTGCCATCAATCAATATCATTACATTGTCGCTGCCACGCAGTTTCACATTGCCCTCAGGGTCGACGGCAATAGAGGGGATGTTGGTTAGCAGGTCGGAAGCTGTGCCACCGGCATTTGCCAGGTCTTGCCCCACGTTGAAGATCTTCTTGTCGAGAGAAAGCTCCATGGTACTTTTCTCGGCCCGCACTTCCACTTCTTCGAGCGTGCTGGACGAAGCGTCAAGCTGTACAGTGCCAAGGTCGGTATTTGAAGAAGCCTGAAAGCTCTCGGTACGGTGCGCTTCGTAGCCCATGAACTCCACCAAAGCATAGTAGTTGCCTGCGGGCACCTCTACAGTAAAATTTCCTTTATCGTCAGTAACATTTCCTCCTATGAACTGATCGTCCTGAGCAAAAATCCGGATAGACGCAAAACTCATGGCCTCGCCCGACTGGCTGTCGACCACCTTTCCTTTCACATTTACCTTTTTACCTCCCTGGGCAAAGAGCCCGTGCGTGGTTGCAATAAAAAAAAGAACAAGGGTGAAGACTGAACGAAGATGCAATAACGAAAAGTTGTAATTCATGAGTTGGAAACAGTAGTCGGGGCTGTGTAGTAATGATTATTAAAGGGCAATTTTCTGCCAAAAAACGAGTAAAGTCCAGGCCTGAGACCGAAGTTCGGGCGTGGTCTTGATCTATATTTTGAATCTTTCCTTGAGGTAACTAATGGCTTTTGCGTAGGCCTGTTTCGACGATTCTTCGTCGTACTTCGGATTGCTCGGGTTGGCAAAACCATGAACGCCGGGGTATATTTTATACATCAGGGTTTTGTTGGCAGCTTTCATATTGGCAGCAAACTCTTCGATCACTTCTTTGGAAATTCTTTCTTCCGTGGCAAAAACACCCAGCACGTCTCCGCTGAGCTGCTTCAGCTTTTCCACATCTCTCACCGGCATGCCATAGTACATAACGGTGCCAATGGTTTGCTTGCCTCCCAGCAATCCTGACCGGAGCGACCAGCCGCCACCAAAGCACCAGCCGACATTGGCAATTTTAGCTTTGGGCCCTGCATAGGCCAGGCCACCTTTGATAATGGACTCCAAACGAGCCTCTTGGGCACCCTGCACCAATTTACCGGCCTCTGCAGGAACGTCGGTTACCTTGCCATCATAAAGATCAAGGGCAAGCACATTTACCTCTCCGTTCAAGTCATTGTAAAAGGTGTCTGACTGTCTGCGGATATAGTCGTTCAAGCCCCACCATTCCTGATAAACGAACAGCCATTTGTCTGATTTCTTTTTGGCTTTCACCATGTACCCGGTTGCATCGGTACCATCGGCTGCTTTGAAAGTCACTTTCTCTCCCATGGGGTCGTACTGAAGGGGGAGCGGGGCAGGATGGAGAGCAATAAAAGCCGGATCGGCAGCGAAGGAGGCCATGCTATCGTCCGATGGAGCAACGTAACACAATGTGATTTGTGTTTCTTTCTTTGTTTCAACTGGTGCAAACAGATAGCTTATAAGGCTAGCTATTGCGATGCTGGTACCAAGTAAAAGCTTCACCATAGGACAACTATTTAAGTAGATTGGAATTTTGCCGTCGTCAAACCACCTAAAGTGGATGCCGGACACAAGGCAATTAACATAAAGATCGGATTTGAAATGGTTGTTTGAGCCAAGTTTTACACGAACTGTTGTAAAAAGTTGTCACCACTCAGACGGTCGTAAAAAGTTATTGTGATGTTTTGACACAAAGAATTACTTTCGCCGATACTGAGTCGACGTTAAAATCCGATAGTTTATCCTGATATTCTACCGGATTTTCTATTCTTCTTAGAATTTCATTTCCCTTTTAATGACCTTACTGTCGCAATGTTCTGTCGGTTGCTGTCAAATGCATAGGAAAGCAAGCGTTTATACAGCCGGTAGCACAGCTTTTGAACAACAATTACACTCGTTTACATGGTACTTACTTTAAAAACTACCGGCAGGTCAGTATTGACCTATGCCGCATCGATTTGCCTGCTTGTGCAATCTTGCAAGCAACCTGAAACGCAAACTTCCAACGAACCACCTGAAGACAATCGCTTTACCAAAGTGGTGCTGACAGAAGGGATGGATGAACCGATGGAAATGACCTTCCTTCCCAACAGCCGTGTGCTGTTTGTCGAGAGAAAAGGAGGAGTGAAAATACTGGATGAAAACACCGGCGAAGTAACGCTGGTAGCTACCATTCCGGTGAATACCAAGTATACCAACAAGGAAGGTAGAGTAAGGGAAGCTGAAGAAGGCTTGATGGGCGTAATAGCTCACCCCAACTACAAAGAAAATTCTTGGATTTACATGTATTATGCTGATCCCGACACGCCGAAACACGTGCTGGCCCGCTGGGAGCTGAGAGGCGACTCGCTTTATTCATCTACGAAAAAAGTGGTACTGGAAGTGCCTACACAGCGAGAAGAATGCTGCCACACCGGCGGCGGGATGGTTTTCGACAAAGAGGGGAATCTCTTTCTGACCGTTGGAAACAACACGGTGAACCCAAGAACTGGGTCTTCTAACCTTGATGAACGCCCCGGCATGGAAAGCTCAGACGATCAGCGTGCACCGGGAAACACTAACGACCTTAGAGGCAAAATCCTTCGCATCCACCCTGAGGCGGACGGAAGCTATACTATTCCTGAAGGCAACCTTTTTCCCCAAGGCACAGAGAAAACGAGGCCAGAGATTTACACCATGGGCCACAGAAACCCCTGGAGACCAACTTTGGACAGCAAAACGGGCTATCTGTATTGGGGCGAAGTTGGCCCGGATGCATCTGTTGATTCTGTTTGGGGACCAAAAGGCTACGACGAGTTCAACCAGGCCAAAGGCCCGGGCTTTTTTGGCTGGCCATATTTTATTGCTAACAACAGGCCGTATAATCGCCATGATTTGGCTACCGACACTTACGGAGAGCCGTTTGATGTGAACCATCCTGTCAACGAGTCGGTAAACAATACCGGATTGAAAGAATTGCCTACGCCTGTGGTACCAGCCTTTATCTATTACCCTTATGGCCCGTCGGATACTTTCCCTTTGGTGGGAACGGCAGGACGTAGTGCTACCGGAGGCCCCGTTTTCCGCAAAGCGGACTTTGCCGGTGCTCCAAGACCTTTCCCTTCCTATTTCGAAGGCAAGTGGCTGATCGTGGAGTTCATGCGTGGCTGGATCATGTCGGTAACGATGGATGAAAATGGCGACTACCAATCCATGGAACGCTTCCTGCCCAATGAGAGCTTCGTAAGCGCCATAGATATGGACTTCGGCCCGAGCGGCGACCTTTATGTACTGGAGTATGGCAGTGCCTGGTTTAGGGGCAATTCTAACTCAAGAATCGTTAAAATCGAATACAATGCAGGCAACAGGAAGCCGATTGTGGCTGCCTCTATTGACAAAACCGCAGGCGCTGTACCTTTTACAGCTCAGCTATCATCGGAAGGCACAAAAGACTACGACGACTACGATCAGGGAAAATTGACTTATGAGTGGAAGGTAGTCTCCGACGGAGGCGTTAACAAAACGCTTACTGAAGCCAATCCATCGTTCAATTTTGAGCAGGCTGGTACTTATCAGGTGAGCCTGACAGTAACTGATACCAAAGGGGAGAAGAACAGGACTTCGATGGAAGTAGTGGCAGGTAATGAGCCGCCGGTGGTGTCTATCGATTTCCAGGTACCCAACCGGAGCTTCTATTTCGGCGAAAAGTCGCTCGCTTATTCTGTAAGTGTGAGTGATAAGGAAGATGGAAGTAGTGCTGATGGTACTATCAAGCCTAACGAAGTAGCGGTTACTTTCGACTACGTGCCCTCTGGCTATGACCCAATCGAAATGGCGTCAAAGCATAGAGGAGCAGAGTCGATGGCTGCTTTGAACATTGGCAAGAACCTGATTGAAACCAGCGATTGTAAGTCGTGCCACCAGTACGAGCAAGCATCAATTGGCCCCGCTTACAATGCTGTAGCGGCCAAGTATCCTAAAACTGACGCCAATATTAATATGCTGGTAGGCAAAGTAATCAACGGCGGTAGTGGCGTGTGGGGCGAACATGCCATGAGTGCTCACCCGCAATTGAGCCAGGCTGATGCCAAAAGAATGGTGATGTTCATTCTCAATATGCTGGAGACAAAGCCTACAGTGGAATCGCTTCCCCTGGCTGGTACAGTAACTCCTAAAGTGCCCGAAGGCGAAGATGGACAGGGCGGCTACTTGCTCAGAGCCTCTTATGCTGACAAAGGTGCAGGCACTGTTGGCCCGCTTTCTGGTGACGATTTCGTGGCGCTCAGAAACCCTTCATTGGATCCTCAGTTGGCAGAAATCAGAAAGGGCGTGAATTTACTAACCACTCCAGGCACTACTTTCAACATGGTAGGTAGCGGCTCATACATAGGCTATAAGGCCATCGACCTCACTGGCATCAAGCAAATTGATTTGTTTGTAGTGGCTTCCCCAAGGGTAAGTGCAGCCGGGGGTTATGTAGAAGTGCATCTTGACTCGCCAACCGGTGCGTTGTTAGGTACTACTAACACCGTAGGTCAGAAAAATGTTGGGTTTGGCAGACCTGCGGAAGGCGAAGATATCGTTACCTGGAGAAGGAAGAGAAACTCACAAGCTCAGGCCAAAATTCAACCGACTGAAGGAAAACACGATGTGTACTTTGTTTTCAAAAGCGACAAAGCAACGCCCGATCAGGTATTGGTGCAGATTTCAGAAATTGTATTTCTGAATGAAGAAAAAGCACCTTTGGAAGCGGCAATGTAAGGCCTCTTTCAAGCTTATTTATAAAAGCCTCATTCCTCCCGGTTTGAGGCTTTTTAGTTGAAGCATTCATTATGTTTCTTTGACACATTAAAAAATTGAGCTAAGTTTAGTTACTTAACTTTTAGACATTCATCCTATGTTCAGATTTGCTGTTTTAACTTTTTTGCTTAGCCCGGTCCTTACTTTTGCCGCCAAAGTAGACACCCTTGAGATTCCCAGTGCTGTGATGGGCAAGTCATACAAAGCAGTTGTTGCGCTTCCAGCGTCCTACACGCAAAGCAAGGTTGCCTATCCCGTTTTGTATCTTTTGCACGGAGGTTTTGGTCACTTTGATGACTGGATTTTAAAAACTCCTGAGAGGGGGCTGATTCAACAGCTAGCGGATCAGTACAATTTGATCATTGCCATGCCTGAAGGAGAGGCCTTTAGCTACTACCTCGACAGTAAAGTGAAGACGGATAGTCAGTTTGAGACGTATTTGACAAAGGAGGTGATAGAGAAAATAGACAAAACTTACCGAACGATAGCGAAAAAGGAAGGCCGTGTAATCACTGGTTTATCAATGGGAGGCTACGGTGCATTATACCTGTCGTCGAAACACCCCGATTTATATTGTGCTGCCGGGAGTATGAGCGGAGCGTTGAACCCTGACATGGTGAGCTGGAAGCTGCCGCCGGAGCCTACCGAAGGGGTGAAAAAGGCTTTTGCAGAGATATTAGGGCCTTTGGAAGCCAATACCGAGGAATATATCACGGCGTCGGTGCTTAGCTATGCTGACAAAATGAAAACCAATGGAGTGAGCCTGGTTTTCGATTGTGGTGTCGACGACTTTCTTATTGAACCTAACCGGGAACTGCATCGCAGACTTGTTTTCAACCAAACGCCACACGATTACTCAGAAAGGCCAGGAGGACACTCTTGGGAATATTGGCAAAACTCACTTCCCTACCAGGTGCTATTTTTTAGCAAAGTCTTGAAACAAAACGGTTCGTACGTCAAGTAAGTAATATGAAAAAGGTTTTTTATATCCTTTGTTCCCTGCTGTTTGGCTCGTCCATGCTAATAGCAAAACAGGTTGTTCAGATCAAATCAGGAAAAGTAGCTGGCATCGCTACACCCGATGGTCAGGTGGTCAGCTACAAAGGCATCCCTTTTGCTGCGCCGCCGGTCGGTGATTTGCGTTGGAAAGCCCCTCAGCCCGTAAAACCGTGGGAGGGGGTAAAAGAGTGCACAGCATTTGGACCAAGCCCGATGCAGGGCAAACCCGCTCCGTTTAGCATGTGGAGCCAGGAATTTCTAATTCCGGAGGAACCGATCAGTGAAAATTGCCTGTACCTCAACGTCTGGACTGGAGCAAAGTCTCCCAAAGAAAAGCGTTCGGTATTAGTGTGGATCTATGGAGGAGGCTTCCAAAGCGGCGGCAGCGGCGTGCCTATTTATGACGGAGAAGCCATGGCCCGCAAGGGAATTGTGTTTGTAAGCATCAACTATCGGGTGGGGGTGTTTGGCTTTCTGGCCCACCCCGAACTAACGAAAGAGTCACCAAATAGCGCTTCCGGCAACTACGGGTTGATGGATCAGGTGGCAGCTTTGAAGTGGGTAAAAGAGAACATCGCAGCTTTTGGCGGTGATCCTGACAATGTAACCATAGCCGGCCAATCCGCCGGTTCTATGAGTGTCAACTGCATGGTGGCGACTCCTCTGGCAAAGGGGCTGTTCAACAAGGCAATTGCCGAAAGTGGAGCCAGTTTTGGAAGAAATCAGCAGGCCCTCGCACCATCGGAAGAGGCTGGCGTTGCTTTTGCGAAATCTTTGGGTGCTACTGGCTTGGCAGACCTAAGAAAACTGTCTCCACAAGAGCTCATGAAGGGTCAGCTGGGGATCAGAGGCCCGATCATAGATGGCTTTGTACTTCCTCAGCACATTGCCGATATTTTCGCCGAGGGCAAAGAAAACCCCGTTGATTTGCTCACCGGCTGGAACCAGGACGAAGGCTTGCTTTTTGGGCCTGTAAAAAATGCCACTGACTTCGAAACGCAGATCAATCAACAGTACGGAAGCAATGCCGGAAAAGTACTGACCTACTACCCGGCATCCGACGACGCTGAGGCCGCTCAATCACAACTTGATCTGTCACGTGACATGATCTTTGGACTCCAAAATTACGCCTGGGCCAATGTGCAGGCAAAACAGGGAAGAACCAGTGTGTATGTGTACCGGTTTACCCGAAAGGTGCCAGGCACAGGTGAGTATGCCAAATATGGCGCATTTCATACCGGAGAGGTTCCCTACGCCTACGACAACCTGGAGTTTGTTGATCGTCCCTGGGAAGCTGTAGACAGGAAACTGGAAGCGACGATGTCTACCTACTGGGCTAATTTCGTCAAAACAGGAAATCCAAACGCTACGGGCTTGCCCGAATGGCCTATTTACAAACCGGACAGCCAGCAAGTGATGCTATTGGGAACTAAAGCTGAAGCAAAGCCGATCGCCGACGGCGAAGCATTGGATACTATGACGGCCATTTTATCTGCGAATAAATAGCTTATGCTGGCGTTCCTCGGACTTTTGACCATAGTGCTTTTGCTTGTTTTGGTAATGAGCAAAAAACTGTCTCCTGTAGTGGCGCTCATCATTGTGCCCATTGCCACTGCGTTAATTGGCGGGTTCACAACGGAGATCGTCACCTATATTACCGACGGAGTGAAAACCATTTCTACCACGGCGGTGATGTTCATCTTTGCTATTTTGTTTTTCGGCATCCTGATGGATGCCGGCACTTTTGAGCCTGTTATCAAGCGCCTATTGAAAGCCGCTGGTAACGACCCGGCACGGATTACTGTCGTTACAGCCATTCTCGCCATGATCGTCCACCTCGATGGCTCCGGTGCGGTCACCTTTCTGGTCACAGTGCCAGCTATGTTGCCACTTTATGATGCCATCGGAATGAAAAGAACTACATTGGCTACAGTGGTTGCCCTGGCAGCTGGTACCATGAATATTTTACCCTGGGGTGGGCCGACCATCAGGGCTGCGTCAGCGCTCGAAGTGCCGGTGACCGAGCTATTCAATCCTATTTTAATCCCTGTGATTTGCGGGTTGCTGGCGGTACTGGGAATTGCCTGGTATCTGGGAAAAAAGGAGAGAAGCTGGGTGAATGAACAAGGGCAGGTCATTGATTCCACTATGGCTATCGAAAAGGATATTAGCCTCCATCGGCCAAAATTAATTTGGCTGAATACGGCGTTGATCGTTATTTCCATTACTGCACTCATTGCTGCCCTCGCACCGCCACACGTCATTTTCATGATCGCCTTTGTCATAGCCATCACGGTGAATTACCCCAACCTTAAGGAGCAAAGAGAGAGGATTGATGCACATGCAAAAGCAGCTTTGCTAATGGCTAGCATTTTGTTTGCTGCCGGATGCTTTACCGGCATTCTGAAAGGCTCGGGCATGATAGAAGCCATGGCGGCTACGGCTGTTAATTATATTCCGTCGGGTATTGGTAATCATCTGGCCTTGATGACGGGAGTGGTGAGCATGCCCGCCAGTTTACTGTTCGATCCGGATTCCTTCTATTTCGGGGTACTACCATTGCTGGGAACAACCGCTGATCACTTCAATGGTGAGGCCATAGAAGTAGCCAGAGCAGCCATTTTAGGTCAGATGACCACCGGCTTTCCTGTAAGCCCGCTCACAGGAGCTACTTTTCTGTTGATTGGTCTCACAGGGGTGGACTTAGGTGATCATCAGCGGAAAACCATTCCGTGGGCTTTTTTAGTCACAATGATTATGCTGACAATGTCGATCCTCATTGGTGCGATAAGTTTCTAAACCATGAAGAAAAAAATAAGAATCGGCGGTGGGGCAGGTTTTTCTGGCGACAGGTTGGAACCGGCAGTTGTGCTTGCCGAAAAAGGCGACCTCGATTACCTTGTATTGGAATGCCTGGCCGAGAGAACAATAGCCCTGGCTCAGAAGCGAAAGCAAGCCGATCCGTCCAAAGGATATGACCCACTACTCGAGCGGAGGATAAGGTCGCTACTGCCACATTTGGTGAAAAACAAAGTAAGGCTGATCACAAATATGGGTGCAGCCAATCCCCTGGCTGCAGTTGACAAAGTGCTGGAAATAGCCAAAGAGCTGCACTTGTCAGTAAAGGTAGCCGCCGTAACTGGCGACGACGTTTTTGGGCAAATAGATCCCGCTCAGCAGGCAATGGAAACGGGGCGCCCACTTAAGGAAGCAGGGCAGCTCCTTTCTGCCAATGCTTACATCGGCATAGACGCCATTCTTCCTGCCTTGGAATCGGGTGCCGATATTATCATTACTGGTAGAGTGGCGGATCCGTCGCTGTTTCTGGCACCTATGGTATATGCATTTGGCTGGGAAACGGACGATTACGACTTTCTGGGAAAAGGCACCGTGATTGGTCACCTGATGGAATGCGCCGGACAAATTACCGGGGGCTATTTTATGGATCCGGGTAAAAAAGATGTACCGAATCCCGCCCAGCTGGGCTTCCCAATCGCAGAGGTGTCGACCGACGGATCGGCGGTCATCAGTAAAGTGAACGGCACTGGTGGCGTGATCAACCTAATGACAAGTAAAGAGCAGCTACTTTACGAGGTAGTAAATCCTCATGAGTACTACACGCCTGATGTGATTGCAGACTTTACCAGTGTGAGGCTAAAGGAAATTGGCAAGGACATGGTGCATGTTTCTGGTGGCGGTGGCAAGGCGAAACCCGCTACTTTTAAGGTGAGTGTAGGATACCAGGCATTTTGCCTTGGAGAGGGAGAAATTTCGTACGCAGGCACTAATGCGCTTCAAAAGGCTAAGCTGGCAGGACAAATTATCGAAGAGCGGCTGAAAGACAGAATGGATGATTTGAGGGTAGACCTTGTCGGGGTAAATGCTATTTTTAGAGGAGCTTTTGATCAACAAATTGAGCCGGCTGAAGTGAGGTTGAGAGTAGCTGGCAGAGCACAGAAAATGGAAGTGGCTTCGCTGGTGGGTGAGGAGGTTGAAGCCTTGTACACCAATGGCCCGGCAGGGGGTGGGGGTGCCAGAAAATACGTCAATGAGATTGTGGGCATTGTGTCGGTTTTATTGGGCAGAGGCTTGGTTGTTCCACAAGTAACCGTCAAAGAGATATGAAATTATACGACATAGCGCACAGCCGGGCAGGCGACAAAGGAAACACTTCCACGCTTTCCCTGATACCCTACGATGAAACGGACTACCCGATGCTTTGCGAGAAAGTAACGGTGGAAGCTGTGAGCAGGCATATGAAGGACATTGTATTGGGCGAAATCAGGCGATACGAAATGCCCAATGTTTGCGCCCTGTTGTTTGTGTGTGAAAAGGCGTTACTCAGTGGCGTTACCACCTCTCTCGCCCTCGACACGCATGGGAAAAGCTTGAGCAGTGCTTTGCTGGAAATGGAAATATAATTTCAAATTTCCCGTTCTTCACAAATTAAATCAAACACTTTGCCCTTAATAATCAGCTGGTTATCTTTAGTAGGTACCTACCTACTTACCCATGAACCAGCTCAAAACATTGCTTCCCGGCAGGCAGTCCATTTACGGGACAATAGCCGTTCTCATTTTCATTTCCGGAATCTATAGTGCCTGTCAGTCGAGGAAAGAGACTGCACAGGTGGACGCAGACGATATCGGCGGCATTGTTACAGGCCCCGGCGGCCCGGAGGCCGGCGTCTGGGTGATTGCAGAAACTTTTGATCTGCCCACCCGGTTTGCCAAAATTGTCGTCACCGATGACCAGGGACGATATTTGCTGCCTGACCTGCCCGACGCTACCTATTCCATTTGGGTGAGGGGCTACGGGCTCATCGATTCACCAAAAAAGGAAGCGGAGCCAGGTTCCTCAGTTGATTTAGAGGCTGTTTCAGCTCCTGACGCCAAAGCTGCAGCAGCCTACTATCCTGGTGGCTATTGGTTTTCCCTCCTTCATATACCCGACAAGACCAATTTCCCGGGAACTGGTGCCAAAGGAAACGGTATTTCAGAAAGCATGCTGACACAAGCCCAGTTTCTGTCCCGGATAAAGTCGGGCACCTGTCTGGCGTGTCATCAGCTTGGTAGCAAAGGAACCAGAGAGATTCGTCCAACACTGGGCACTTTTTCTTCTTCAAAGGAAGCTTGGGAGCGCCGCATCAGGTCGGGGCAGGCGGGGCCGAGCATGGTCTCAGGTATTCACCAAATTGGGGCTGATGGCACATTAAGCATGTTTGCTGACTGGACAGATCGCATTGCGGCTGGAGAGGTGCCTGAAGCACCTACACGTCCGCAGGGTATTGAGAGAAACGTGGTGATCAGCCAATGGGATTGGGCGGATCCGAAAGCCTACATGCATGACCTGGTGTCGACCGATCGCCGTGACCCAACTGTCAACCCCAACGGAAAGCTTTATGGTGCCACCGAGTTGAGTACCGACTATTTGCCTGTGCTCGATCCCATGACCAGCACAACGGGGCAGGTGCCGCTTACGGTAAGAGACCCGGAAACAAAGTCTGTTTCCGGCGAAGTGCTGGAGCCGTCAGTTTACTGGGGTGATGAAGCCATTTGGGACAGCAAAACCAACGTGCACAATCCCATGATGGACGAAATAGGGAAAGTATGGATTACGGCCAACGTCGGCCTGCCGGAGAACCCTGATTTCTGCAAGAAAGGGTCTGATCATCCGTCAGCCAAATTATTCCCGGTGGATCAGTCTTACCGCCACCTGGGGTTATATGATCCGGATACTAAAAAATACAGTACCATACGGACTTGCTTCAGCACCCACCATTTGATGTTTGCCGAAGATGCCAACAATACGCTCTGGACCAGTGGAGGCGGGCAGGTGATAGGGTGGCTGAATACAAAGAAATATCGTGAGACAGGAGATGAACAAGCCTCTCAGGGTTGGACAGCCCTAATTCTGGATACCAATGGCAACGGCAAACGGGATGACTATGTAGAACCGGATCAACCCGTTGACCCTAAAAAAGACAAACGCATCACCAAAGGGCTTTATGCCGTATCGTCGGCTCCTGATGGGTCAGTGTGGGGCTCATCGCTGGGTTACCCTGGCGGCGTGGTTAGGCTTGATCCTGGTACTAACCCGCCTGAAACAGCGCTGGTGGAGTACTACGAGCTTCCTTTGAAGGAATCGGGCGAACCGATAGAGGGGTTTTCTCCGAGGGGAATGGACGTGGACAGAAATGGTGTGGCCTGGGTAGCTTTGGCCAGCGGTCATATGGCCAGCTTTGACCGCCGCAAATGTAAGGCGCCGCTCAATGGCCCTGAAGCCACAGGCCAGCACTGTGGGGAGGGTTGGACGTTTTATACCGAACCGCTACCTCAATTCTCAAACATAGATGCATCGGGGAGTGCTGAAGCCAGTTATTATACCTGGGTAGACCAATTCAACACACTTGGGCTGGGAGAAAATGTACCTATCAATACGGGTAATGAATCGGAGGCTTTGTTGGTGCTGAAAGATGGTGAGTTTGTGCGCCTGAGAGTGCCTTATCCACTGGGCTTTTTTACCAAATGGATGGATGGCAGAATCGACGACCCTGCAGCTGGGTGGAAAGGAAGAGGAGTGTGGGCTACCATCAGCACCCGGACCCCTTTTCACATGGAAGGTGGGAAGGGTACCACAAGCAAGGTGTTTAAGTTTCAAATGAGGCCTGATCCCTTGGCAAAGTGATGAGTCTTGTTTCAAACGAAGGCGAACCACGAGAGAGGTAGAACAAAAAGAAAGCCTTCAGACCTAGTCTGAAGGCTTCCGAGATAAATTTGCGACTTTATTTTTATCTTAATTCATATCCTTCTGTCGGACGAGTAGTAATCTTTTTTTTCTAAATTCTATGTCTTGTTGTCGCTTTACCTCTGATCTTTGACTCAGAAAATAAAGAAATAAATCTTACAACTTAACTTTCTTTTTTTCTGATTCCATTTGATTTTCATAATCAGTGGAATCATAATTGTTTGTTTTTATTTCCGTGAAATTACGATGATTTTTTATTAGTGTAAATGATTTTGACAAAAATAATAGAGTCCAAATATTTTGCTGGTTTTTGCAATTCAAAATTTTCATAAAATTGAGTTAATATGATTTCGCATAATTCAATTGAGCCGATTGATAGCAGCAGTAGTGACTTCTTTAGGTATTTAGTAATGCATAATTGCCTTAACGCAGATCTGGCAAGAGCTATGCCCCATGGTTTTTATGAAACAATGCCTGGTCTATGCAACTTCGCAAGTCAGGTTTTGTCTTCGAGAAATCAGCTATCAATTTACAGGAGATTAATTGAAGATAAAATCAAGCCTCATATCGAACTTTTGGCTGTTGATGGAACGGGTCTTGTCCACTGTTCGACTTTTGGCCCGATTGGTCAACCAGGATTTGAAAAGTTGAGCAGCGACCAGACTTGGAAATTTTTTGGTAATCCATCGTCAGAAGTAGCTCCTAGGTTGTATAACTATTTTTGGGATCATCTGGAAAAGTTCCAAAACGAAGTAACTCGTTGGAAATCTAGTCATTACTCGTATGACTGGATTGATAATAACTTACCTCCAGTAGATTTAGTGATAATGAAAAAATACCTACCTCTTCCTAAATGGGAAGTTGGACATGTCAATTTAAAGTATTATTTCCTCACTAGATCGATTGATGATCTAAGAGAATTTGGCCCAATTATATACCAAAGCGAAGCCCGAAGCTTTGCGTTGCCAATTGTTGAGCTATGTCATCTCACAGTAGATTTGACCGGTGGGGAAATTGAAATTAAGGCTCAACCAATCGAAGAGGGGATATTAATTCATATTATCAAAGTGTGGAGAGTAAGGAAATACGATTGTGTGAATTTTTACCGCGGAATCATAGACTACGAAACCTTCACTTTTACGGATATTCAACTTGTTCAAGAAACCAAAGAGCATAACTGGTAGTAGATTGGGGGTTTAGAAAATATCCACACAAGTAATACTTCAGGCTAATACATTAAATAAGCGACAAGAATTGGTATCTTTTGTTTCAAAAGCACTTTAATATCAAAAACATACCTACGATGAACACTAAAAGAAGAGATTTTATCCAAAAAATGGGCTTGGGCACAGCCGGAATTGGTCTTGCTGCGGCTATTCCCCTTACATCTTGTGATGCCAATGCGAATAAGGCAACGGCGGAGGAGCCGAAAGACGACGAACAATTTTTATTTATCGGCGACGATATTGCGATAGCAAATACCACATCAGGAAAAGTAAGAGGCTATATACTGAATGGCGTCTATACCTACCTGGGTGTGCCTTACGGAGCAGATACGACTGGCAAAAACCGTTTTATGCCACCGCAGAAGCCTGAGCCGTGGACTGATGTGAAGCCAACCATCTGGTGGGGAAATACTGCTCCCCAGATCATGGACAACCGCTACGCCAATGTGCATTACTCGTTCGCAGATCATTGGAACTACGATGACGTAAGCGAGGATTGTTTGCGCCTCAATGTTTGGACACCGGCCACTGACGGCAAAAAGCGCCCTGTGATGGTGTGGCTGCATGGTGGAGGCTTTACCAACGGTAATGCCATTGAACAGGACGGCTATCACGGCGAAAACTTTAGTAAAAAAGGAGATGCCGTTTTTGTTTCGATCAACCACCGATTGGGGCCAATTGGCTTTACTGACTTTTCAGGAGTAGGAGGAGAGAAATATGCCTCATCCGGCAACGTGGGCATGCTTGACATCATTGCTTCGCTGGAATGGGTGCGTGACAATATTGCTAATTTTGGAGGAGACCCAGGCAATGTCACCATCATGGGACAGTCGGGTGGCGGTGCTAAAGTTACCGGGGTAATGGCCATGCCGGCAGCCCAACAGCTGGTGCACAAAGGTGTGGCACTTAGCGGATCTATGCTCAAAGGCGTCGACCAGAGCTACTCTCAGAAGTTGGGTGAATATGTGATGAAAGAAGCAGGGCTTACACCAGCTACCCTCGATAACATACAGGACATTCCCTGGAGGGAGTACCTCGATATAGCTTACAGAGCCATTGACAAAGCGAGAAAAGACAACTTGAACTCAGGGGGTGGCAGAGGAGGCTTCGGGCCAGTGGCCGATGGCGTTCATTTGCCTGCGGAGGAGTTTTTTAGTGATCCGAACGGTGCGGCTTCCAACATGCCTTTAATGGTGTGTACCACCTTCCATGAATGGTCGGCGACACGTACCAGCCCGGAGCTCGAGGCAATCGACTTTGCCGGTGTCGTTGAAAAGCTAAAGCCACGATTTGGCGACGATGCCGAAAAGGTAGTAAACGCTTACAAAGCGAATTTTCCTGATGCAAAACCTGCCGAAATATGGGCCCTCGCTGCGTCTAACCGTCAGGGTGCCATCAACACTTCTAATGCCAAGTCTGGGCAGAAAGCCCCTGTATATCTTGCCTGGTTTGGTTGGGAGCCGAAAATGTACGATGGCCGCATGAGAGCCTTCCATTGCATCGACATCTGTTTCTGGTATGCCAATACCGACAGGATGTACACGCACACAGGTGGGGGCAGCCGTCCTAGAAAGCTGTCAGAGAAGATGTCGGCGTCGTTGTTGTCGTTTATGCGGACGGGCGATCCTAACGCAGGCGCCTTACCTACATGGGCCGCTTATACGAAAGAAAACGGCGAGACCATGGTGCTCAACGACACCTGTGAATTGAAAAATGATCCGGACAGAGCAGCCAGAGAGGCACTGCCTGCCTGAAAAACAGTCGAAATAAAGAGGCCGTTTTGTGCTGCATCAGAGAGCGACCTCTTTATTTATCAAGTAGGGGCTACCTATTTTTTCAACGCCCTCGATATTTCTCCTATCCAAAGCACTGGCGAGGTGGCAGCAATAATTATTCCCCAGTCTTTCAGAGATATCGGAACTGTTCTGAAAACTTCTCCACCAAACTCGACTATCATAAACTGACCCACCACGATCAAAATGCCGACGATGATAAAGCCAACCCCCTTATTCAGTTCATGGAAGGCAGACTTGCCAGTTGCGTAAGCCTTAGCGTTGAACAGGTTCCAGAATTGCAGCATCACAAATACTGTAAAAAAAACAGACAAGTGGTAGGCGGTGATTTCGCCGTCGGTCTTTGTGAAATAGAAAAGCATTCCTACCAATAGAATGACAAATGTAAAGCCCACGAACAATATGTTTTTGCTCATCACTGGCGTAATGATAAAGTCATCCGGATGCCGGGGCTTGCTTTTCATTACGTTATGGTCAGGCGGAAGAGAAGCCAGGGCCGCCGCCGCAAAGGTGTCCATGATCAGATTCACCCAGAGCATTTGGGTGACGGTTAGCGGCAGCTCAAAGCCCATAAGCGAGCCCAGGAAGACGATGGATAAGGCAGCCACATTGATAGTGAGCTGAAACAGGATGAAGCGCTGAATGTTCTGGTAAAGCGACCGGCCCCACATAACCGCTGTGGCAATGCTGTTGAACGAATCGTCCAGTAAGGTAATGTCGCTGGCTTCCTTGGCTACGGACGTGCCGGAACCCATGGAAAGCCCTACGTGGGCATAGTTCAGTGCCGGGGCATCGTTGGTACCGTCGCCGGTAACAGCCACCACCGACCCAGTTTGTTGCAGCAACTGCACCAGCCTTTGCTTGTCAGAGGGCCTTGCCCTACACATGATCTTCAGCCCCTGCACCCTTTTTAGTGCCTCTTCGTCACTAAGCGCAGCAAATTCCACTCCCGTGATTATCTGTAAATCACTGTCCTCATCCTTCCAAACGCCAATCTGCTTGCCAATTTCTTTGGCGGTGCCGGGTGTGTCTCCCGTAACAATTTTTACATCAATACCGGCATCGTGGCAATCCTTCACAGCACTGGGCACTTCCTCCCTCACCGGATCAGAGATGGCTACAATCCCAAGAAATGTTAAGTCGAAGTCGGCCAGGTCTTTGATACTACCTGGTGTTTCATCTTCTATTATTTTGTAAGCAAAGCCGAGTGTTCGCATTGCCTTTCCCTGATACTCAATGAGCTTGTTGTCGATCTCTTCCTTCACCTCTTTAATCAATCTTGGTTTTACATCGGAGGTGACATTCTTACACTTCGACATTACAATTTCCGGAGCCCCTTTCACATACAGCACCTTTTTCCCAAGCGTTGGCGACTCAACCAGCGTAGCCATGTACTTGCGTTCTGTAGAAAACGTCAGTTGTTCGATGACTTCAACCTTTTCTCTTAGTTCAAGGTAATCGATATCATTTTTGTGCAACCAGAAAAGCAGCGCTGCCTCTGTGGGGTTACCTAGTGACTTGCTCTTATCAGGGTTAGAGTGGTCAAGATGGGCGGTTGTGTTGGCAGAAATACTTTCTTTAATCAGATTGGCCGCATGACTATTTTCCTTTGGTTGCTGGTCTTTTAAACCGAAGAAATCAGTTTGGTAAATGGTCATCTGATTTTGCGTGAGCGTACCTGTTTTATCAGTGCAAATGACTGTAGTGGCCCCCATAGTTTCGGTGGCGTGCATTTTCCGCACGAGGTTGTTGGTTTTCAACATACGCCGCATGCTCATGGCAAGGCTTAGCGTAACGCTCATAGGAAGGCCTTCAGGTACTGCCACCACAATAAGCGTAACCGCCACCATGAAATGCTGTAGAATGATTTTCGCCAGGTCTATCGAGGCCCAGGACTCGGCACTGGTTATATCTAATCCGGCTGCGAAGCCGACACCGAGCAAAACTGCAAAAGTCACCACGCCATACGCTAGCCATCGGAACCAGCTTCCGTTGTCAACACTGTCAGGCACTTCTTTGTCATAGCCCATTAGCTGAATGCCATCGTACACAATAGGTATCCAAACTTTCGCCAATACCACCATTATTGCAATAATAACGATTCCTGCGGATCCCAGCTGCACCAATGGAACCTCAGTGGCTCCAAAAAACATGTCTTTGGCGAAAAGAACAGAAAAAGTAAGCACCGCCAGAATAAACCCAACCACACCAATGAGCTTGGCCAGCCGATCCAGCTGTTTGTTCAAAGGAGTATCCTCCTTCGTCATTTCGGTGGCTTTCTTGGCTACCTGGCCAAATTCTGTGGCGTCTCCTACTTTTTTAACCTCCACAGTGGCGTGCCCGTCAATTACTTTTGTACCCCTCATCACCCAATTGGATGGATAAGTGGAGTCGGAGTGAAAGTGAGCTGGATTGGTTGTTTTATCGATGAGTGGCTCGCCGGTAAGCGTCGACTCATCTATTTGCAGCGAAACGGCCTCAAGCAACTCTCCATCGGCGGGGACTTCCTCTCCGGTTTCGAGCACGATGATATCGCCAACGACAACATCTGTCTTGGGTACCTCACCTATTTTACCATTTCTAATGACTTTGATCAGCTCCTGATCGTTGACCTTGTTGAGAATGTCAAACTTTTTGTTGGCGTCCATTTCGAACCAAAAAGCGACTCCGGTAGCCAAGAATATTGCGCAGAAAATGCCTATTGTTTCAGCATAATCGTTATGAACAACAGATATAATCAGGGATAAGAAGGCGGCAATGAGCAGTATTCTGATGATGGGATCCTCAAACTTCTCCAAAAAAAGCTTCCACAGCGGATCCCTTTCAGGCGGAGTCAGTAAGTTATTGCCGTACTTTTTCCTACTTTCCTGAACTTGTTCGTCTGTCAGGCCGACGAAATGCTTCTTGTTCTCCATAGTATAACATTACAAATGTCAGTGCTTCCGGTTCTTGCAACAAACTATGGTATAATGTTCAAAGGGTAGTCTACACTCAGCAAATTTGGGCATATTTTTTCAAATCGCCATTATTGGAATTTACGAGAGTTCTTTGTAAAAGAATATTTTCCAACGGAAAAATACACCTTGGCGAAATCATAACTAAGTAAAAGATCAGAAGCTGAAATTGTCTGGATCGGCGCCAACACGCTGATGCTTATCCAGATGGTCAATTGCAGCCATGTCCTCCGGCGTTATTGTGTAGTCAAAAATATTTGCGTTCTCTTTGATCCTCAATTGGTTAATGCTTTTAGGGATGGTAATGACACCCTTTTGAAGGTTCCATCTCAAAACTAACTGAGCAACTGTTTTTCCGTATTTGCTGGCTAATTGCTGTAGGGCTTCAATTTTAAAGACGCCACCTTGCATCAGTGGGCTCCAGGCCTCCACTTGAATTTTTTTCTGGGCGCAGAAATCCAGGAGGCTTTGCTGAACCAGGCGTGGGTGAAATTCTATTTGGTTCACAGCGGGCAACGATGACGAGCTGTTCATCAAATCTTCAAGGTGATGTTGCAGAAAATTGCTAACACCAATCGAGCGTATGTAGCCCTCGTTCAGTAGTCTTTCGAGAGCCTTCCAGGTTTCCTTATATTTTCCTTTGACTGGCCAGTGGATCAGGAAAAGGTCAACATAGTCGAGTCCAAGTCGCTTTATAGAATGGTCAAACGCCCTCAGAGTTGGCTCATAACCCTGCTCATTGTTCCATACCTTCGTAGTTACAAATATGTCTTTTCTGGGGGCGCCTGATGCTCTTACAGCATCGCCAACTCCACGCTCATTTCCATAGAGCGCAGCAGTGTCTATGAGTCGATAGCCATTTTCTATAGCGTGATGTATAGCATCAATCACCTGTTTCCCATCTTTGGTTTTGAAAACACCCAACCCAAAGTAGGGCATTTGAATGCCGTTGTTCAGCTTTACAGTGCCTTTTATATCTGTGATTGTCATCTACGTCTGTTGAAGTTTCATTTTGGCTGGCGATAGCCAAATTGTATCAAAAGTTACCAAAGAAAGGGTTATTATGCTAGTGAAGTGGATCGAACTGCTTTGCTATGCGTCTTTCAGACCTTAAAAACCCACAGACAAACTGCCTGTGGGTTTTGATTAACAAATGAAATATATGGACTTGAATGTAAGAGGATATTGCACTATCAATCGTCCTGTACAAGTATCGGCAATTCTCCTTGATGCGACTATCAATTTGAAGCGGACTGTTACGATGTTGTAGTAAGCTGTATAATCAATTGACTGAAATACTTCCTTTGAAAATGAAGAGTTGCGTATATTGGATGCTCAATTAAACGCTCAAATAAATGAAATTCGGTTCCGTTCCTGACCCAGGTAATATTGACTTTACAATTCCCTCTGATCATCCTGATACTGCTAAAATGCTCTGCAAAGGAAACGGAAGTTTTGAAGCCTTTGTAGGTTGTGCGAAGTGGAACAAAACTGATTTGAAAAACTTCTATCCAAAGGGTACAAAAGACGAGCTGAGCTATTACAGCACACAGTTTAATAGTATAGAGCTTAATGCCACTTTTTATAACTCTCCAAAAAAGGATCAGGTGCTGAAATGGAAGGAGAAAACGCCAGAGGGCTTTAAGTTCTTCCCTAAGCTTACGAACTCTATCAGCCATTTTAAGCGACTTATAGACACAAAGCAGGTAGTGGATGAGTATTGCGACGCCATTAGTGGGCTGGAAGAAAAGCTCGGAATTGTGTTTTTGCAAATGCACGACAACTTCAAACCAAAGGACTTTGACAGAGTTATCAAATTCATCGATGAATTTCCCAAGGTGATTCCACTGGCTATCGAGGTGCGCAACGAAGACTGGTTTACCGACCCCGCCTCGTCTGAAAAGTTCTACCAGCTGCTGGAAGACAAAGGAGTGACCAATGTGCTGGTGGACACCGCCGGCAGAAGGGACATGATGCACATGCGAATGACTACCCCGCATGCGTTTGTTCGCTATGTGGGCGCCAATCACCCTACAGATTACCCACGCCTCGATGACTGGTTGGTGCGGATAAAGGCGTGGAAGGAGCAGGGGTTGGAGAAACTATACTTCTTTATTCACCAAAACATTGAATTGGAGTCGCCCTTGCTGTCGGCTTATTTTATCAAAAAGATGAATGAGCAGTTAGGAACAGACTTAACAGTGCCAAAAACTTTGAACGACTAATTGTAGATCATATCATCGACCACGCCATTAGCTTCTCCGATTTTTTTCAAGTAGCGAAGGGACTGTTGAGCGACAGCATCGTAACTGTTTCTTTAGAGTCTCTTAAAGGCTTACCTTTGCAGGCCTGCCTGGCGTAAAATGGAGTTGAAAGTGCCTTTAGGCAAATCCTTTTTTGGATGTGGAACAACCACTCGTTTTCCCTCTCTGTTCTTGTAGATATGGTGGCTACCTTTTACTCTATCGAGCGTAAAGCCGACTTCAAGCAGCTTTTTTATAATGCCATTTGAGCTGTAATCAGGCATGCTCTATCTGGAGCGTGTATTCAAGAAAATTATCTGATGGGATTGGTGTGCCATCAGCCTCCAACGACTCAACATAAAGCTCTATCGCCTCTCTGGCATTTTTTTTTGCTTCATCGAGGGTTTCACCATAAGTTATACAGCCTTCAAGGCTTGGGACAAGTACTGTAAACCCACCTTCTGGTTCCTCTCTCAATAAAATTCGATAATTAAGCACCTTCATTGTATTTCTCTTTACCTCCTAAATATAGCATCAATAAATTAAAAAAGAGATTAAGTCAAGTGTCTTAAACAAGCACTTTCTCCATCACCACAAACTCAATGCCCCCCTTCATATAGGTAGCATCTGTTTTCAGAAATCCGAACCTTTCATAATATCCGGCTTTCTCCGTTCTGGCATTACACCAAACGGATGATACATGCAGGCCTTCGGTTTCCTTCAAAAGGTAGTTGAGCAGAAAAGTGCCGTAGCCCTTACCCTGGTGTTCAACTTCGGTAGCGAACTTCCTGAACTGCGCTTTGCCATCTTTGAGAAAGAGCGAAACAACGGATACCAGATCATCGTCCACAAAGAGCCCATAATGGATGCCTTCGTGGTCTTCATCGACCTTGACAAAGTCAAACGGCTGGTTAGGCCACATTACCCTGTGCCGAACTGGCCAGGTATCTTCGGCTTTGATCTTTCTTATTTCCAACTCAGCAATTGTCTTTGTGGGTATTCAGACAGACATTGGCATAGCCATCATAGATATGGTAAGACGGCCCGGGCTTTCCATAAAGAGTGACGATCTTGTCCAACCGAACCTTATCGCCATTGGACGTGAGGAGGAATTCGCCTTCAGGCGTTTCGACGATATCCAAAATTTTGCCTTCAGCACTTTCCATGTCCGGTTCAGTAGTGAAGTAGTAAATCACGCCATCTTTTTCCTGCGTTTTTACTTCGTCCATCACCTCTCTGAAATCCCAGGGAACAGGCAAATAGCTGTCTTTAATCAGTGCCATAGTGGTTCATTTGATAATAAGAAAGCAGTCTTTGAAGACTAAAAGTTCGTTTGCCAATGATTTTAAGGTCGCAAAGACATCATTTGACGCCCCTGCGACCTTTTTCAATTATTTCTTAGCCTGCCATTCGGCAATCGACTTATCGTTTAGTCTTGGGTAGTCAGCATTGCCAGCGGCTTTCGATTTCTCAGTGCTCACTTGCGCCGATGCAATAGCCTCTTTGTATTTGCCCAGGCCAGCGAGGATAAGCGCCTTGGTTCTGTGCTGCCAGAAAAACCCGTCGTTTACAGCGATGGCCTTATTCACCCACTCCAAAGCCTTATTAAGGTCTCTGCCAGTGTTGAGGTAGTAACTAGCAGCCTGGTAATAAGAGTTCGCAAGGCTCGCTTCGGGATTTTTAGCGAAGCTTTCAATTTGTGCCATTACCTGCTCGTCAGTTTTAAACGCCATTGGGATAGAGATCAACGTTTTTTCCCAGAGAATTTGAAGGTCGGCTGAAGTCTCGGTGATCTTCTCAAACTGGATGCTCAATGTTTCAACGTGAATAGGATAGGCTGCAGGCGTTATTTTGAGACTCAACACCTTCTGGTCGTTTTGTGAGAAAGTAACCGTCCACTCTGTTTTGCCGGGCACCGATGAAATGACATAGCTACCCGCTGCTAATTCCTGTCCTTTGATCACCACTGGCTTGTCGAAAGTGAGCGTAGTCGGCGAGTTGGCACCCGTTCTCCACTCAACGCCATAAGGCAGCAAGTCACCAAAGATCGTTCTGCCTCTGGCACTAGGTCTTGAATACTCCAGAGACAGATTTGTCAGACCAATTTGTTGGGTAATAGTGCACGACGGACTAGCTGCCGGTGCGCTGATTTGCGCATAGGATGAATATCCTGCAAAAATCAAGGCCACTGCAAGTGCGAAAATGTTTCTCATATTTTGATGAAGGTTTGTTTGAACGTTGTTTTGTATAACTCAGCCGAAGTTATGGATTAATATTTAGCAGGTAAACAACAAGGATCGAAATGGCAGAGAAACCGCTATCAAAAGATTTTTATGTGGTAAATGATGTGGTGTCTGTAGCGAAGAATTTGCTGGGGAAGGTCTTGTGCACTTTTTTTGACGGACAATTGACTGCCGGGGTGATCGTTGAAACGGAAGCGTATAGTGGTGAGGGCGATATGGCGTGCCATGCATGCCGGTTTGGAAAGACGAGCCGCACCGAAGTGATGTTCGAGGAAGGTGGTGTGGTCTATGTTTACCTGTGCTATGGCATCCACCACATGGTTAATGTGGTAACTAATGTAGAGGGTAATGCCGACGCAGTGCTGATCAGGGCACTGGAGCCGCTGGAAGGTGGGCACACCATGATGGAGCGACGAAGAAAGAGCTCCCTCAAAAGGATATCGGCTGGACCCGGAACGGTGGGCGAGGCCCTTGGCATAAAAGTAGCCAACACAGGGGAGTCGCTTTCAGGGCCTTCCATCTGGCTGGAAGAAAGAGGAATCGCCGTGGCTGAGAAAGAAATAGTGGCCACGACCAGAATAGGAGTGGATTACGCAGGTGAAGACGCACTGAAGCCGTGGCGGTTTTATATAAAGGACAACCCATTTGTAAGCAGAAGGTAGCTTATGTCAATCATAATAATCGCACCAAACAGGGATTTAAGTCAGTGGATCACGGCATTCAATAAGGCCGACGAAAACCTTGACGTTAGCATCTGGCCCGAGACGGGTCATCAATTGGAAATAACCTGTGCAGTAGTGTGGGGCCATCCTGCCGGGTCGCTGACAGCTTTTCCTAACCTCAAACTTATTTGCTCCATGGGAGCAGGGGTCGACCATGTGCTCAAAGACCCGGAGCTGCCTGACGGCGTGCCCATAGTTCGCATCGTTGATGATGGCCTAAGCTTCTCGATGAGCAACTATGTCGTTTCGGCTGTGATGTATCATCATCGGCGGTTTGACAAATACCTCGCCGACAAGAGTGCACATGTTTGGGATCCGTCGTCACCATCTGAAGTAGCTGTAAAGATCGGTATCATGGGGTTTGGCGTACTTGGGCAAGAAGCCGGCAAAAAGCTAGAAGCTCTCGGATTCGAAGTAGTTGGATATTCGAATAGTCGTAAAAATGTGAAAGGAATTAAATGTTTTGCAGGCAACAAGGAGCTGGATGCCTTTCTCAGGGAAATAAACGTGTTGGTGTGCTTGCTGCCAGCTACTCCGGACACCAAAGGTATGTTGAACAGTAAGCTATTTACGAAAATGAACAAGGGCACTTTTCTGATCAATGCCGCTCGTGGGCAACATCAGGTAACCAACGACATCATAGATGCCATTGACAACGGAACACTCTCCGGGGCCTTTCTCGACGTGTTTGAAAATGAACCACTTCAAAAGAATCACCCAGTTTGGGATCATCCTAAGGTGTTTATCACCCCACATATTGCCAGCATCACCAACCCTGATGCTGCAGCTCCTCAGATTGTGGCCAATTATAAAGCCATGTTAGCAGGGCTGCCATTGAAGAATAAAATTGATAGGGACCGAGGATACTAGTTTTGATGCCAGGGACTAAAACGTGCTTCAAAGGTATCTCCATCCGACCGTTCACCCAATTTTCGCCGTACCGATTGCGTTATCCGGGCATGATTGTTCGTTATTCTATTAACTTTGCCGAAAATCCTGTTTAATGAAGTATTTAGCCCTTTTTCTAACACCTGCTCTTCTGTTTTGTTCAGTGTTACTCAACGCCCAAAACCTGACTATTTACGATGGTCAGGAGACTGTGGGAAATAGTATTAACTCTCCTTCGTTTGAAGAAAATCCCATTCTGCATCCTTCTGGCACTATGATGTTCTTTACCAGGGTGCAGCATGCTGCCAATGTGGGAGGCAAGGGAGACAAAGGCGATATTTGGATGAGTGAGCAGTCGGCTTCCGGAGACTGGCTTCCGGCGCAAAATTTAGGCACACCATTGAACAGCGATGGACTCAATGCTATCATAGGTTTTGCCGATGCTGGCAACCTGATGTATCTTTCCACTGACTACAAAGACAAGGACGGGATACTCAGAAAAGCAGTAGCTACCAGCCGCAGAAACGGCGATAACTGGACAGCACCGGAAAGGTTGAACGTCAAATACTTCAATAACAAGAGCAGTCATCAAAGTGGCTGGGTGACAGCGGACGGAACAGTCTTGCTGCTTTCGATAGAAGCCCCTGGTGGTTATGGCACGGAAGACCTTTATGTATGCTTTAGAGAATCAGATGGCAGCTACTCTTCGCCCCGGAACCTTGGCTTTATGATCAATACGGCCTTTCAGGAAAATACACCGTTCTTAGCCGAAGACTATAAAACACTGATTTTTGCTTCCAATGGGATTGCGGGGCAGGGGGGGAGAGACCTGTTCTATTCAGAAAGGCTTGACGATTCCTGGAGAAACTGGTCGGAGCCCGTAAGCCTCGGGAACAAAGTCAATACTGTCGGTACCGAGCTATCGTTTTCGTTCCAGCCTGGTGCCGATTTCGCTTACCTCACCAGCACGCAGAACTCCGAGGGCTATAGCGATATCAAAAGGGTGAAAATTAAGTCGGACATAGTAGCCCAAAGGCTGGATACTATTCCACAAACCCCACTCATTGGCGCCGTTGTTAAACCGTCTATCGACCCTGAAGTGGTGCCGACAGCAACAGCTCCAACAGTGGCCACGACTCAGGTTTCCGGAATTGTGAGAGATGCCAAAACACTTGGGGCGTTGTCTGCAAACATATCAGTGTCTGGTCAAACCTCGGATTACAGTACCAATCACCAGTCAGGCAATGACGGAACCTTTAGTTTTGCTCTTGAAGATGGTCATTCCTATGCCCTTACTGTTTCAGCCAAGGGATATCTGGACGAGCAGTTGGTCGTTGAAACTTTTGATGGAGACGAAATTAACGAGACGGTGTTGCTACAGCCGTTGTCAGTTGGCAATACGGTAACGCTTTCACATGTGCTTTTCGAGCAAAGCACCGCCAATATGATCAAGGGCTCTGAAGCAGACCTTGAAAGGGTAAGGAAAATGATGGAAGACAACCCGGAAGTAGAGATACTCATTTCAGGTCACACGGACAACCAGGGGCCTATCAAACCCAATATCGAATTGTCGGAAAGCAGGGTGCAGACTGTTATCGACTATTTGGTCAGCAAAGGAATCGACAAGAGCCGGTTGACCGGCAAAGGCTTTGGGCCAACCAAACCGATCGCATCCAATGCGTCGGAGGAAACTCGAAAGCTCAACAGGAGAGTTGAGTTCACCGTGTTGAAGGGTAACTAATTTTCCAGGGCTTCCTTTATTATCTGTTCACTTAATTTCCAGAGGTCTTCGGCGTTTTTATCGCTTGTGGCCTGGGTGGAGGGGGTAGTTAAGTGCCTCGATTTGAAATAGCCACCACTGTTTTTTTCGATCCCTTCTTTTGTCGCCAGGTAAACCGAAGTGGCGGCTCCTTTGGCTGCTGTGATCATAAACAGCTGGGCAAACTTGACAACGCCGCTCACAAAACCTTTCATATTGTGGCCAAAATTGGTTTTCACAACGCCAGGGTGAACCGAGAAAGCCGTGAGGCCACGGTCACGGTATTGTTCATGGAGTGATTTGGTGAACAACAGATTACATAGTTTTGCGTCACCATATCCCTTGAAGCCAGAAGTCAGGCCTTTATTTTCCTTTATTCGCTCAATATTCAAGTAGCCGATTTTGTGGGCTTCTGAACTCACATTGATGACTCTTGCCTTGGAAGCTACAAGCTCGTTAATCAAAAGGTTGGTAAGGTAAAAATGTCCGAGGTGGTTGATGGCAAAGTTCATTTCAATACCATCTTTGCTGCGGTCGTCCACATCGATAATACCACCTGCGTTGTTGATAAGCGCATCAATCCTGCGGGAGATTTCTTTGATTTTGCCAGCAGCTTCCTGAATCGAACGGAGATCGGCCAGATCTGCCACAATATGGTGCACATTCTCGTGCCCAGCGGCAGCTTTGATAAGGCTGTCGGCTTTTCTGGCTTTATCTTTATTCCGGGCAAGGTGAATAACCCTGTATCCCTTTTGAGCCAATTGTTTGGCAGTTTCAAAGCCAATTCCGGCAGTGGCACCCGTAACAACTACAGTTTTCATGGTCAGGTTAGTATAGTTTCATTAAGATAGGAGAATAACTGTAGCATGTAAAATTGCCACTTGATTATATCTTTTTTCGCCATTCCTTCACAGTCGAATATCGTCCACGCTCCAGATCAGTCCTTGTAACCTACCCATCCCGGGCCTCTTACTACTCTTCCGGGAAAGCTTCCCGTATGCTCGCTGTTGCTAAGGACCTGCACGCCATTTACCCAAACGTCGGTCACGCCTGTGGAAAGCTGATGAGGGTTTTCAAACGTAGCGTGATCCTGAATTGTCGCTGGGTCAAAGATCACCACATCGGCGTAGTAGCCAGGCAGAAGCCGCCCCCTTTTTCTTATCCCCATGTTTTCAGCTGGCATCGAAGATAGTCTTCTAATGGCCTCTGCCAGAGAAATGACTTTCTCGTCTCTCACATACTTGCCCAACAGCCTGGCAAAATTGCCATAGGTGCGTGGATGGGTGCTCGACTCCAGCACTTTGCCCTCCGGCATCACCGACTCAGCATCAGACCCAAAACTCATGTAGGGCAGTTGTATCTGGCGCTTGACGTTTTCTTCTGACATCATGAAGTAGGCCGTACCCACCCGGGTCTCATCGGCTATCACCAAATCAATAGCGGTTTCTTCCGGAGATTTCCCATGGATAACAGCGGCTTCTGCCAGTGTTTTTCCTGTGTAAATTGGTTTCAGCGAATCGTTCTTGAAGCCAAGCAGCACAACCCGTTCTGGCGAACCGGCGGACAGCAGCAGGTTTTCCCATTCATTGGTGGCAGTTCGCATTTCTTCGATCACTTTCTTTCTAACATCGGGATCCTGCAAGCGCTCTCTCCATTTTTCCGGGCCACCTTCCTGCACCCAGGGTGGCATGGAAGCATCGAGCCCGGTGGCGCCAGCGGTGTAGGTATACATGTCGGTGGTGAGTTTAATTCCCTCTGCTCTCGCTCCTTCGATCATAGTAAGCAACGTGTCTATTTTCCACCAGTTGTCGGTGCCTGCTCCTTTCAGATGATAGATTTCTGCCGGGATTCCAGATTCCTTAGCAATCCTGATCGTTTCGTCTACCGCTTCCAGTAGCTGATTGCCTTCGCTGCGCATGTGGGTGATGTACCGGCCACCATAGGGAGCAGCCACCTTGCACAGTTCTATTAACTCCTCAGTGCTGGCGTAAAAGGCAGGGGCATATATCAGAGATGAACCAATGCCCAAAGCGCCTTCTTCCATCCCCTGTTTTACCAGTAACCGCATGCTGTCTAGTTCTTCTTCAGTTGGCGGGCGATTATCATAGTCAACAGTGTGAATGCGTAGGGTAGTAGCGCCGATGAAGGAGGCTACGTTGGGTGTGACGCCTTTGGTTTCCAGGTACTCCAGGTATTCTCCGAGTGTGGTCCATTCTGGGGTGATATCAGTTTCTTCTTCTGCATTCTTGACCCAGTCGGCCTTCATTTTATCACTCAGCGGGCCCATCGATACCCCCTCGCCAAACACTTCCAGCGTAACTCCCTGTCTGATGTCGCTCATAGACCGAGGATCGGTAATGATGCTTTCTGTAGCCCAGCTTAGCATGTTGATGAAGCCAGGGCTCACTGCCTTGCCTTTGGCATCAATTTCTGTCGCTCCTGATTTTTCCTTCAGGTTACCTATGGTCGCAATCGTATCGCCTTTAATACCCAGGTCGGCACTAATAGGAGCACTGCCCGAGCCATCGTAGATGAGTCCGTTGCGGATAATTACGTCGTAATCAGGCGTGGAGCAAGAAATGATTGCCCCGAGCAGGGGCAAAAGATAAGTTAATTTTTTCATCTAAGGTTGGTTTGATTGGCATCGACGCCCAACCCTCAACTTGATATAATCAAAGGGGTCAGCCGTACTATAGCACTACTAATCCATGTAAGTTAGAAAAATCGGATTCTACTTGCGAACCATTGGTACCAAATTCCCATTCGATCCCGAACACGCCCAGTCCTTTGCTTCTCAATTTTTTGATGAGCAAATCATTTTCAGACGATTTCTTTAAAATAAGGGTAGTTGAGCCGATGATATATCTGGCCTCTTTGTCTTCATCAGCCGGATTCTGCCGAGGCTCCTGATTCAGCAGAGTGGTCAGGTTGCGCATCATTTCCTTAAAATCAAGTGCCAGGAGAGTAATTGATTTAATGCCGGTAATGCCATTTTTGTGCGCCGTTGCTTCGTCGGAAGGAGATGAGGGAGCGGAATAGGGGCCCCGAATAAATGGAAGCTCAGTCAGGAGGGTTGAAGCCATTTGCCAGTTAATCTTTTTCCCATCCGGCTTCTTTCTCGCCGCTGCCATTGGTTTGGTGACGAAAAGGCCCCCATCGTTTATCCTCGTCAGATCTGCTTTTATATCAGCTGACAAAACGCAGAAATCTGTCACTCCTTCAGGCAGCGAAAGAGCCCTGTCGTAAAACCTGTGAAAAAGCCCCCATTTCTTCGAGTACTTGAGAGACCTGAAAGCCCGGGTTTTAGAATAAAGCTTCAAAAGAAATGGTTTGACACCTTTTCTGATCGACAATAGCTCCAGAAAGCTTCCGTCTTTAAACATTACCAATGCGTTTTCAGAGAACCCGCCCTTATGAACGCCTCCTTTTGTCACTACGAACCCGCTTGCAGTGAATGTTTGCGTGGCTTTTTCTAAGTCATCGACTTTAATCACAAGGTGATCGAATGGTAAGCTCATAGATGTAGGAAAGTTTTGAGTTTTCGAGAAAAAACTATGCACGTATTCCATATAGTCTGAACTAACAGGCTATGGCGTAATGCTTAAAGTACTTATGAACTTACGGTTGGTTGCAGATATGCTTGCGAAATATAGTAAATTATTCCTTTAGGGTGGGCTTGGGATAGTTCACCTAAATGCATACATTTCGGAAAAGTATACCTGCTTCATTGCGTCGGATCACCGCCATATCGCTTCTTTTTCTGTTCCTTTTGAACATCATCGGTTTTTACGGTGTGTTCATGGGTTTGAAATATAACCTTGAACAACAGGTGGTTAGTGACCTGGATTCAGACAATTTCAATGAAGAAGAGTTAGTTGAGTTCAAGGTAGCGGTGTCTCTTGCCTACATGCCTGACCAGGCCAACTATGAAAGAGTTGACGGGCTTATCGAGGTAGAAGGAAAGTTCTATCGATTGGTCAAACAAAAATATGCAGCGGATACACTGTACATCGTTTGCCTTCCTGATTACAACCAACAAAAGCTACATGAAGCCATTGAGGACTATGTGAGTACCTTCACAGCGCCGGATGCTTCCACGGCTAAACAGGTTGATTTTTCAAAATCGCTTTCTAAAGATTACATGATTTCGAATGTGGCAATGGAAAGGGCTTCCTACGGTGGTTTTTATTCCGTAGAGAATGCCGACTACGTTGTCTCCGATTACATTTTTTTCCTTTCGATTCAAAGCCCTCCACCCAGAGGTATTTTAGTCTAAGACAGAATCAGACCGATTCTGAGTGGTCTTCTCGTTATTTCTTCATCGCTGACACATCAGACTTTTGCTGCGAAACTTTAGCTGGTTTCCTACAAACGAGGTTGTTTATAGTTGTTTGGTGCTTCAGTAAGTCGCTGGCAGGTTTTTTGGCAAAGCTTTGTGCTGTCGAAGACGGTGAGAAATGATAAGTAGGGCTTTTCAGAATTGGTCTACCCAATACTTTTTCTTTTACTAAAATCATCTCAAAATGAAATCTACTTTTACTATATATATAGTTTTGATATGCCTGTTGGCGGCTGCTAATGAGGCTTTTTCACAAGGTTGTATTGCTGTTAGGTCAGGGGCTGGTGTCAACGTTGGAGGCGGTGCGGTGCTCGGCAAAGGACAGTGGAACGCAGCAACCAATTTCAGGTATTTCCATTCTTACAAGCATTTTCGTGGAAAGCATGAAGAAACTGAGCGAGTTGAAAACGGCACTGAGGTAATAAACGATTCTTATTTCTTCGACTTTCTGATAGCCTACGGCATTTCAGATCGCCTTTCAGTAAATTTTGTTCTTCCTTTCGTTAATCACGCCAGGTCGTCGATGTACGAGCATGGCGGCAACCCACCCAACGGCCTCGGCGACAGGCATTCGACTTATTCAAGCGGGCTGGCAGACATAAGGTTTGGTGCTAGCTACTGGCTGCTCGACCCTGCCACACATGCAGGATCCAATATTTCGCTTGGCTTAGGCATGAAGCTTCCTTCTGGGAATTACCGGGCAAAGGGCAAATTCTACAACCAGGGACCTAACCGTGACCAGGTGATCACGTCTGGCCTCGATCAGTCGATACAGCCAGGCGATGGTGGTGTCGGCATTACATTCGAATCACAGGCTTACCACAACATTTCAGAGAAGCTGGTGGTGAGCGCCCTGTTGTACTACATGGTGAATCCCAGGGAGAAATATTCGACTACTAATTTCCGGGGGTCTGCCTCTGAATTATCTGTATCCGATCAGTACGCAGCCCGGCTGGGTGCGTTGTACGTCACTCCTGTGCAGGGGCTTGGCTTGTATGGCGGAGCAAGACTGGAGGGTGTGCCATCAAGCGACCTCATCGGAGGAGATGAGGGATTCAGGAGACCAGGCTATATTGTGTCGCTTGAGCCAGGTGTGAACTATGGCATTGGAAACTTGGCATTTAGCCTGACTGTGCCGATAGCGGTCGACCGTGCCAGGGTGCAGAATTTTTCCGACAAGCAAAGAACCAAAGAAACAGGAGAGTTGGTCAACGGCGATGCTGCATTTGCTGACTATCTGATCAACTTCGGTTTCACCTATCGTTTTGGAATGGCCAGACACACTGTTGATGTAAACGACTTTACCGGATCTCAAAACTAGTTTTTTCCAGCCGCTTAACTTCACAAAGTAGCCACCCAAGGCGTCAAGTATGACCAGTGGAAACGCTAGGGTAAATACTGCCTTTGCGGGGTGGCCGGTAATGTCGTGCCTTTACCGGTGAGTTGTCGATCGACTTTTGAAAAGACAAGCGTGCCTGAAATTCCTTTCCCCTTACATTTTAACCTAGCAATTAATGAAAAGCAATAAATATATACTTTTTGGCATTTCTGCCTTTGTGTTCACCCTCATCCAGGTAAAAGCACAAACGCCTACAGATGCCATCATGATGAAACAACGAGAGTCATGTGTAGCGTTGATTTACGACATGAGCTCTTTTGACCACTATTGGGAAGGCGACCTCTTGAGGGTGAATCAAACGATCGAAACAGTGACGAGAAATACCGTTTTGCCCATGATCGCCATAGGATTGCATGACAAGTTGAACCTCATAGTGGCAACGCCCTATGTGAAAACCAAGTCGAGCGAGCCGAACGGAGGCAAGTTTGCCGGAGCCAAAGGATTCCAGGACATCGGGATTTCACTCAAGGGAGAGCTGATGAACAAACAATTGGGGGCAGGAAAACTAGCCTTGCTGACGACCGTCAGTTTTTCTACTCCAATGAGCAACTACCTGTCCGACTACATGCCTTATTCACTAGGTTTCGGTGCGCCGGAGTTTGGTGTAAGAGGCATTGTGCATTATCAATTAGATAAGGGAATGTATGCCAGAATTACTGGTGCGCACCTTTGGAGAGGGCAGACAGAGGCTGAAAGAGACTATTACTACAATGATGGCAGCTATTACACGGCTTGGATGGACGTGCCGGACGCATGGAACTATCAGGCCGTAGTGGGTAGCTGGTTGTTGGATTACTCCCTCAAAGTGGAAGCTAATTACCAGGGACTGGTGTCAACTTCGGGTGACGATATCAGAAAGTATAATGCTGCGCAACCAACAAACAAGGTTGAATTTGGTCAGGTTGGATTGACTGCCCAGTATTACCCTAAAGCGGCGAAAGGACTCGGTGCGCTGGTATATTATAGCCAGCGGATAAGCGGAAGAAATACCGCCAAGTCCAACAATTTGGGCATTGGTTTGACCTACCAATTCAAAATCTAGATTTTAAAAAAGACATCAATGAATAAGAATATAACTATAGCAGTTGCCAGCCTTTGCATGGTACTGGTGATTACTGCATGCGACGATGAGTTGCCCACCATGGCAAACTTTAGTGACTACGCCTATTCAAGCCTCGACGAGGATGCCGGATCGTGGACACCCGTTCTGCTAACCTCAGTAGATCAGGTCGTAATCGACGCACCGTCCGATGTTACATCTGCCGAGTACATGGCCGAGCTAGCAGACCTTAAGTCGGCCTCTGCCAACCTCACGACTGATCAGCTTAAAAAAGTGGAGTACTGGACCAACAACTCCGTGATCAGATGGAACGAGATTGCGCTGGAGTTGGTGGCCAAGTACAACCTGATTCCCGGGCCAAACGAGGACGACACCTACACCTTGCCTAATCCGGCGAGTCCCGAGGGGCCACCGGCATTTCCATTTGCTCATCCTCCTTATGCTTGCAGGGCTTTTGCCTATTTGAGCGTGGCCCAATTCGACGGATTGATAACAGCCTGGCACTACAAATACACGTTTAACAGACAGGCTCCGTACAATCTGGACAACGCCATTGCACCGGCTTACGAAAAGAGTAGTCTTCCGTCATACCCTTCTGACGGCGCTGTGATTGCTGCAAGTTCCAGAGACGTATTGACCGCTATGTTTCCATTAGAAAAGGACTATCTGGCTGCCAAAGCGGAGGAACACTTGCAAAGCTTGATTTGGGCTGGTGTCAATGTGGAAAGTGACGTTGAGGCTGGCAAGCACATTGGTGAGGAGGTGGCCAAGGTGGCGCTTGCCAGAGCTGCTGGTGATGGCATGAAAAAGGCCCAGGCACCAAAGGCAGTATCTGATTCTATCAAAGCTGCAGCATTCGCAAGATTTGGCTGGCAGTGGGACAACCTGGAATTACCCACCAGACCAGTAGGGCTCACTCCTTTGTTTGGCAAAGTGAAAATGTGGAATGTGCCTACCGTAGAGGAAGTCCGGCCAATTGCTCCACCTGCTCCAGGCTCTGCCGAGTTTGAGGAAAATGTGAAAGAACTCAAACACTATGCCGACAACATGACCGACGAGTGGCGGGCTATTGCCAATTTCTGGCAAGATGGCTTGGGCACGTACACACCACCAGGCCATTGGAATCGTTTTGCCAAAGACTTTATCATCAAGTACAAGCAAAACCCTATTCGCTCTGCAAGAACTTTTGCCTATATGAACATGGCCATCATGGACGCCGGCATCAGTTGCTGGGATGCTAAGTATTACTACCATTATCCAAGACCGATTCAAACGATTCCCGGCTACAAGACCATAGCGGGAACGCCGAATTTTCCCAGCTATACCTCAGGACATAGCGTGTTTTCTGCTGCAGGTGCGGCGGTGTTGGGTTATATATTTCCGCAGGAAGCCGAGCTCTGTAACTTCTGGGCCGAAGAAGCGGCCATTTCAAGGGTGTACGGTGGCATTCATTACAGGTTTGATGCGGTAGTTGGCACCGATCAGGGCAGAAAAGTGGCTCAGTATAGCATTGAGAAAGCTAAAAATGACGGAGCTAATTGACTTACCGAATTAATTAAATAAAGATGGGTGCTGGATACGGCAAGCCGGATATTTCCCCACTGTCTGTCATTAAAGCAGACAGTGGGTACTTGTCGCCTTCGAAAGTATTTTGCAACTATTTTTTTTAAATCTTTTAAAACCAGAGTTGGTGACTGTCATCAGTTGCAACGCTGAAATTCAATTTTACATGAAAAACATTAGACTTCTGTTTCTATTCGCTTTGGGCTGCCTTTGGAGTTCAGTCGAAGCGCAGGAAATAAACGAACCAGACAGTATTTCAACAAAAATTCTTGACGCCGTAACTGTTAAGGGCTTTCACGATAAAAAGCAGGCGTTACCCGACATAGTTGGCGCTAACATATTTGCAGGTAAAAAGACGGAAACAGTGGATTTGGATAACGGTGGAGCCAATCTCGTTCAAAACGTTGGCAGGATGGTCTTCGCAAAAATGCCGGGCGTCAATCTTTGGGATATGGATGGTGCCGGCACCCAAATGAATATAGGAACCAGAGGAACCGATGCCCATCGTTCCATCGAAATGAATATGCGGCAGAATGGCTACAACACTAATTCCGACATATTTGGCTATCCTGAAAACCACTATCAGGTGCCTATGCAAGGGGTAAAACAGGTGCAGCTTGTGCGTGGCTCAGCAGCCCTTCAGTTCGGCAGTCAGTACGGTGGGATGATGAACTATGTGATGAAGGAAGGAGACTCCACCAAAGTGTTTTCGCTGGAAAGCGAGCAGACACTTGGCGCTAACAATCTTTTCAATTCGTATAATGCCGTGGGCGGAACGAAAGGGAAAGTAAGTTACTATGCCTACTACAACAACCGACATGGCGACGGCTGGCGCCCCAATTCTGCTTTTAACTACGATGCCTGGTATGCCAATGTCAAGTACCGGTTTTCCAATAAGGGTAGCGTAGCTTTGCAATTTTCCAGAATGGACTACCGCCAGCAGATAGCAGGTGGACTAACGGACGCACAATTCAAGGAAAATGCCAGGCAATCCGACAGGTCTAGAAATTATTTTAGTCCTATCATTAACGTTCCGGCTGTTACTTTCAACTATCAGCTCTCTCCCTCTACATCGCTTGAATTAACTGCCAACGGTGTTTGGGGTGAACGAAGCAGTATACAGTTTATCAACCCTGCTACTGTAAAAGACACGTTCAACACCAACATAGGCTCTTTCAATCCACGGCAGATCGACAGGGACTTTTATAGGAGCTTTACAACAGAAGCAAGACTTCTTCACGAATACAGCCTCGGGCAAGTAAAGAGCGTACTTTCCGGGGGGATAAGATATTTCGATGGGACGACCAGGAGAAGACAGAAAGGTACAGGAACGACAGGAAGTGATTTTAATTTTACCCTTGTTGCGCCCTATGGCACCGATTTGACATTCTCGACCATCAACTATGCTGCCTTTGCAGAAAATATTTTTTACCTGAATAAAAGGTTTTCGGTAACGCCAGGATTCAGGTATGAAGTGATCAAATCAGATCTGTCAGGAGTCATTAACAACGCCTCTTTTCCCGTGTCCTATACAGGCAAACGTAACTTTCCTCTTTTCGGTACTGGTTTGCAATATCAATTAACCAATGAGACCCAACTTTATGGAAATATCTCCCAGGCGTACCGACCGTACCTGTACGCCTACATTACACCAGCCGATCAGCTAGGCATAGTTGACCCCAACTTGAAAGACAGTCGTGGGTATGATATTGACGCTGGCTACAGGGGAAGCATAGGCAACCTACTGAATTTCGACATCAATGGGTATTACCTTTTTTATGGCGACAGAATTGGTAAAGTGACAATGCAGGGGAGTGCCAATGCTTCCTACCTTTTCACCACCAATGTGGGGAATTCTGAAGTCAAAGGTTTGGAAATGTACCTTAATTTTTCGTTGCTGGGAGGTGTGAAAAACAATGTGAACACCGACTTACGACTGTTTAGTTCGCTGGCCTACACCAATGCCAGGTACCTGGATGTAACTGTAGCTAGCGGCAACCAGGAAGTTTCCCTCAACGGTAACCATGTAGAAAATGTCCCCGACTGGATAGAACGAGCCGGGCTTGAATTCACACACAAAAGTTTTTCTTCCACCTTGCAGGTTAGCTATGTAAGCGAGCAATTCAACGACGCCAACAATACCGAATTTTCCGAGTCGGGCATCGTGGGAGTAATACCCGCTTATACAGTCATCGACTGGGCCTTTAACCTGGGCTTTCTCGATAAATATCATTTTTCAGGCGGTGTGAACAATGTAGCTGACGCCAGGTATTTCAGCAGGAGAATTCAGATGTATCCAGGCCCAGGCATCTTACCAGCTAATGGCAGGACTTTCTATCTGACATTGGGATATAAATTTTGACAGGGAATAACCAGCTATGTTAATTGGGGCAGGGATTTTTGATTGAAGTTTTTTGGCGGCAGGCATGGCCTGGCCGCAGAAAGCTATTTTTTAAGCTTACCTGCTTTCTTTAAAATCTTCAATACTTCCTCTTCTGGAAGTTCTTTCACGGTTCGTCCCTCGAAGCCGGTCATTGTTTTCGCTGCCCACAGTGAATTGATGATGGCTTCTTCCGTCGCTTCAATAACAGCCATGAATAGCGGGCTCATATGATCATTTGAAAGAATGCTTTGCGTAAGGGTGGGTGATGACGTATCATAAGGAACCCTAAGTCCTTCATCTGTAGAAAAGGCTATCACATAGTCGCCACTTCCATTGGAAGCGATACCACCTGTTCTTCCGAGCCCCAGAATAGCCCTTTTGGCAAGTCTTTCAAGATTCCTTGCATCTAACGGTGCATCTGTAGCCACCACTATCATGCACGATCCATCGACAGAACCAAGGATTTGCTTTCGGTAGGGGTATTGCTCCAGTATTTCATCGATGCCTTCACCATCAATCGTAAGGTTACCGCCAAAGTTTGTTTGTACCAGCACACCCACTGTGTAGCCACCGAGGGTTTCGGGGAGTTTCCGGCTGGAGGTGCCAATACCTCCCTTGTAACCGAAGCAAACTGTGCCAGTGCCAGCGCCAACGTTGCCTTCTTCAACTTTCCCGGACGTCGCTGCGTCAATGGCAGCTGCGAAATGCTCCGGCTGCAATGGGAAACTGCGAATATCGTTGAGGTAGCTATCGTTGGTTTCTCCAACAACAGGGTTCACTGATCGAACATTCTCATTGCCAGGCAGTGCAATCGTATATTTTACCAGAGCCTTAGATGCATCAGCCACTGCTAAGGTATTCGTCAGAAGTATTGGCGTTTCAATATTGCCAAGCTCTTTCACTTGAGTGTAGCCTGCAAGTTTGCCGAAAGCATTACCCAGGTAAATGGCCGCAGGCACTTTCGATTGGAAGATATTCCCATCGAAGGGGAGGATAGAAGTAACCCCAGTCCTTACCTTGTCTCCTTCAATAAATGTGAAGTGCCCGACTTTTACACCTTTGACGTCTGTGATAGCATTGAATTCTCCTGATGGCAGAACACCAATTTTCACGCCTAGCTCCGCTGGTCGTTGTCGGGCGTTAGCCAACACGGAAGTGAGACAAAAGAAAAGCAACAGCAGGCGATTCATTTTTTGGTATTTAAGTACTTAATAGCCAACAGCAGTGTCGTCACCTCTTGGATCCGCACCGCCCTCCAGCATGCCGTCAGGCAGCACGAGGATAGCGTCAACCCGGCCAATATTTCCAGTCTCTCTGAAGTGATGGCCCATGCTATCTAATTCAGAAGTAACCTCAGGTTTGAGGGCGTCAGTTTCGGTCAGTATCAAGTCGGGTAGCCACTGGTGGTGAAACCTTCGGGCCGTTACAGCTTCTTGCATGCCCATGCCGTGGTCAACCACATTGAGGATTGTTTGAAACACCGACGTGATGATAGTTGAGCCTCCCGGCGTGCCAACAACCATTATCAGTTTACCATCTTTCTCAACAATGGAAGGAGTCATTGAACTCAACATTCTTTTACCGGGCTCGATGGCATTAGCCTCACCACCCACCAAACCATAGGCATTGGCATAGCCAGGCTTCACACTGAAGTCGTCCATTTCATTATTGAGCAGAAAGCCAGCGCCTGCTACAAACACTTTGCTTCCAAAGCCCCCATTGAGCGTGGTGGTAACCGACACAGCATTGCCTTTGGAGTCAACTACTGAAAAGTGAGTGGTTTGATCCGATTCAAGCAGCGCCACAGGGTTTCCCTCGGTCACCTCGGATGACAGAGAAGCCTTTTCAGGATTGAAGGAAGACATTCTTTTTTTGTTGTATGCAGGATCTATCAGTCCGGCCATAGGCACATCGAAATAGTCAGGATCTCCCAGGTATTTAGCACGGTCAGCGTACACACGCCTCTCTGCCTCAGTGATCAAATGGACAGTTTTTGCCGTGTTCCAGCCCCATTCATTGATCGGGTAGGGCTCTACAGATTGTAGCAGCTGCAGCAAGGCGATGCCTCCGCTGGAAGGAGGCGCCATCGAGATAATCTTATGGCCTTTGTAAGATCCCACAACCGGTGTTCTCCATACAGCTTCATAATTTTTCAGGTCTTCGAGGGTAATGATACCCTTTCCCCGTTGCATTTCGGCCACGATGAGATCGGCGGTTTCGCCTTCGTAGAATCCTGCCTCTTTTTTGTCACGAATAAGAGAAAGTGTTTTGGCAAGATCCTTCAAAAATATGGTGTCGCCTGCCACCCACTCATTGTCCTTTAAAATAAAGCCGGGACTAACGGTATTGTACTTGATGAAATTGTCTTTTCCCCGATTCAGCCCCGCTGCTTCTTTTTCGGTAAGTGCAAAGCCATTGGCAGCCAGATCAATAGAAGGCTGTACCAACTCTTCCCAACCAAGGCTGCCATATTTTTCGTATGCCTTCACCATTCCATCCACCGAACCGGGCACTCCAGATGCCAAATGTCCCAGCCAACTCAGGTTTTCGATAACTTCGCCATTCTCATCAAGGTACATATTTCTGGATGCAGCCGCAGGAGCTTCTTCTCTGTAGTCCAAGCCATCAACCGAACCGTCGTTTTGGCGGATCACCATAAAACCGCCGCCTCCAATATTCCCCGCTCCCGGATAAACAACAGCCAGCGCAAACTGTACTGCAATGGCAGCATCCACAGCATTGCCACCTTTTTTGAGTATGTCAGCCCCCACTTGTGATGCCAATGGGTGTGCTGAAACGACCATCCCATTTTTTGCTGTCAAGCCACGGTCAATGACCCGCTGAGGCTCATTGGCTTTTGGAGAGCAGCCATACAATAGAATAGCAATAAGGATCAGGTTGGTAAGTCTTTTCATATAGTTGACGGTTTTGTGTTCCAAAGTAAAAAAAGAAATGCAGAATCAAATGCTGATTATGGAGAAGGGTAACTTCTGAAATAAAATGTCATTCATGTAAGGTTTTTTCGTTTTGTTAGTCTTTCCAATCATACGGTTGATCGAAAATATAGCCCTGGTCGTAGTAATAAGGACAAGAAGGCTTTCAATAGCCATGGTTTATACGTACCTTCGAAGAGTATTAAATGTAAAAACGAAGTGAAAAAAGTCTTTTTAGTTGTTTCTTTCTTAATGTTAGTAGGGTTTGTAAACGCAACACCTTCTCCTAAGAAGAGCGCAAAGAAAGCCTATTACACATCGCCAATAAGAGAATTTAGAGGAACTACATTTTATCAGTGGAAGAATAACGACACTGTGAAAGTGGCTAAAATCTCAACCACTGAGGATAGTGGAAAGAAAGCCGTTGCGAAGACCGAAACAAACACCCCCGGTAAGCCTATCGCCAGCAACCGCACCAATTAATGGCCACTAGGTCGATTTCATTTTAACCTTCTTTACCCTGCTTTTGTGCTTGTCCTTTTTAGGATTGTAATAGCGGTGATGCACTTTCGGCTTTACAGTTTTTATATTGTAGGAATGGCTGGAGCACCCCTGAAAGGAGATAGCTAGTAGAAAAAAAGCCAGCATGAACATGCCGGCCCTCAGAAGTGATACCTTTTTGCGCACCTACTTTACGTCATCAAAGTCAAACATATAGATGGGATCAAGTTGAGTATTTGGATCCATCTTAAATACTTCGTTCAAAATACCATCCTTCAACCCATATACCCAACCATGTAGCATAGGGCGTTGCTCTTTTTTCCAGGCATGCTGCACAATCGATGTTTTTGCTAAGTTGTTTACCTGCTCTATTACATTGAGCTCCACCAATCGATCTGCTTTGGCCTCTTCGTTGGGAAGACGATCTATTTCCTGCTTGTGAATTCTATACACTTCCTTGATATTTCTCAGCCATTTATTGATAAGGCCAAGACTTTTGTTGGTCATCGCCGCCTTTACGCCACCGCAACCATAGTGGCCAGTTACAATAATGTGGTCAACTTTGAGGTGCTCCACTGCATATTGTAAAACGCTCAGCATGTTAAGATCCGTATGCACCACCATATTAGCGATGTTTCTGTGTACAAACATCTCACCCGGCTCTGTATTTGTGATCTCATTGGCAGGTACCCTTGAGTCGGCGCAGCCAATCCATAAAAATGCCGGATTTTGTATTTCAGAAAGGTGATTAAAATAGTCGGGGTCGGCTTGGACACGTTCACGTGCCCAAGCTTTATTTTCCAGTAACAATTTTTCGTAGGGACTCATGTCGACTATTTCTTAAATAAGTGATTGTAGCTGGAGGATGATTTTTTTAGTTCAACCGTTATTTTTCGGTTCTCTGATGTTTCAACGAAATCTTCGATAACTTCTGATATGTCGTTGTCAATGAATATTGATTTAGTTCCATCAATGATAACGAAGGCACCTTTTGGAATCTTTTGAAATGTAGTTCTTAGGGCGGATTTATTGAGAAAAGTTACGTCCTTGTTCAATTTCACAAGATAGTTCTCCTCATCCTGTGTAACCAAAATAGCCTCGTTGAAATTGCTCTTTATTACAAAGAACAGACCAACAGCCATGCCGATAGAGATACCGATTAGTAAATCTGACAACAGAATCGCTGCGATTGTAATCACAAATGGCAGGAACTGCCCCATTCCCTTTTGAAACATCGACCTGAACAGCGATGGTTTGGCAAGTTTGAAGCCAATCATTATCAGTATTGCTGCAAGGGCAGCCAGCGGTATCAGGTTAAGGATATGTGGAATAACAACGACACTGAGAAGCAGCAAAGCACCATGGATAATTGCTGACATTTTTGTGTGTGCCCCAGAATCTATGTTGGCGGAGCTTCTCACAATAACAGCTGTTAGCGGCAAGCCTCCAATAAGTCCTGAGACCATATTACCAATGCCCTGTGCTTTCAACTCTCTGTTTTGAGGGGAAACTCTTTTGTAAGGATCCAGCTTGTCAGTGGCTTCCAGACTCAATAAAGTCTCCAAACTTGCGATAATGGCAAGGGTAATGGCCACTACATAGATTTCGGGGTTGCCAAACTGGCTAAAGTCCGGGAAAGTAAGTTCGTTGGCAAACTCACTCAGATTGCCAATAATAGGCAACGAAACGAGATGGCTCTGCCCGAGAGCCATGTCAGGGAGGAATTTAATGAAGAGCTGATTAACACCTATTCCCAGTAGTACCACCACCAACGGTGCCGGAACGATAGAAAAGAATGCCTTTTTCTTGATACCAGGCCTATCCCAGAGAAGAATGACAGCCAACGAACTGAGGCAGATGGCAATCGCTCCCATGCTCAAATTTTCGAGAGCAGCGAAAATCTCTGAAAAGGTGTTTTGTCCGTCGGGCTGGAAAAATTCTATATCACCCTCCGGATCTGAATCGTAGCCGAAAGCATGAGGTATTTGTTTCAGTATCAATATAAGCCCGATGGCAGCAAGCATTCCTTTGATTACTGAAGAGGGGAAGAAATTACCAATCACACCGGCTTTCAGAAAGCCCAGCAAGAGCTGGATAGCGCCTGCAATGACGACTGCAAGCAGAAAGGACTCGAAAGAACCTAAATCGTCTATAGCGTTGAGAACGATGATTGTCAGGCCGGCAGCCGGGCCACTAACGGCGAGTTGAGAGCCACTGAAAGAGGCTACCACCAAGCCTCCAACAATTCCAGCAATAACGCCCGAAAAAAGTGGTGCTCCAGATGCCAGCGCTATACCCAAACACAGCGGCAGAGCAACAAGAAAAACTACCAGGCCGGCGGGGCCATCGTATTTGAAGTGGCCGAAGATATTAGGGCTGGAGTTTAAAGAATTCTTATCGGACATTGTTTACAGTTTATAATTTTGATGGTGCAAAGATGCAATAGGAAATACTTAAATATAGAAAAATTGTTCCAATGATTTGATAAGGGGTTGATTAGCTTTTTGAGTTGTGATCATTGTTGTCGATTACGCCAACCTTACTTTGCCTGCTTGTCAACACTCGTTTTGAAACCAAATATATGATAAAAGATGCCAGCGGGGCCAATAGCAACCATCCCAAAAGCATATTGATTGCAATGAAAAGCAAATCCCCGGAAATTTCCGCCAAACTATTGAGTGAAAAAGAAAACTCCCCAATTTTGTCGATGGACGTACCATTGATGGTAAACCCGGTAAAAGGCGCTCCGATGTAAAAGTAAGGAAGCAGAAGGGCCAACTGTATAGGGTAAACAATGTAATTGACTGCCTGAATAATAGCCATGTTCAGCCTAAAGAACAATGAACTAGCGGTACAAAGTACCGCAGAGGTGCCTACCAATGGAAAGACGCCCCAGAGAAAGCCGAGACTGATTGACAAAGAGGCTTTTGAAGGTTCCATCCCTCCGGTTACAAAAGTATTTACCAGTGACTTTAGCCTGTAACGGAGATTTGTTTTTGTTTGATTTTGCATTAAATCTTACATGAGGCTGAATCGAAAAAAGATAGAAGAATTCTCCTCGTTGGTACGTAGCATCTTTGTTGGAAATATCAAAAAAATGAATAACACGCACACTTAAAGTAATACTTTAATACAAATGAAAGATGAGCAAATCTAGGGATATTGGATGAATGCAAGTTTATTAAATAGTGAATATTTCATGTTAATTTGTTGACTGCGGGCTTTATTACATGTCGTAGATCATATTTTTTTGCCAAACTTTGCTTCTGTGCTATTTTTTTGATAATATTTCAAATCATTAGCTAACTGGCCTGGTTAGTGGAATATTCGAAAAGTAATATTTTGCTTTAATGACATTATAGGTTTTAGGAATCAGTGTAGAATTGTGTAACCAACCAACAAAATGAATGAAAACCTCGAGCTAAGGAAAGGTGCCATTGACAACCCAAAAGATTGGAGAGTATATAAGATAAGCGGTGTAGACAGGACAATAGTAGCCAGAAAAGGAGGGCCTTCTGCCAACGACATCAAAAGTAAAGAGTCATATCAGGAACTGAGGAACAATCAAAAGGAATTCGGTGTGGCCAGCATGATGGCAAGAACCATGCGCATGACTATGACTGGCGATTTGGGGGATATATGCGAAACCTATTCGTCGGGAAAACTGACTGCTAAATTCAGAGGCTTGGTGAAAGGTGTTGATGGCCCCACTGGTCGACGTCCTTTAACACCGAGTAAATATGGCAAGCAGGTAGAAGGCTTTGAATTCAATCCGGAGTTTCCGTTTGGTACTACTTTCTATCCGAAATACTTTGTTCACCCTGGGCAGGGACGGGGACATGTTATCCTCCACTTTCCAGGTTTTGTTCCTCAGAGCAATATCGCCTTTCCGGCAGAAGCCACTCATTTCAAATTGACGGCTAAGTTGGTTTCTATTTCAGACTTTTATTTCGATGAAGAGGAAGCTTCTTACAGGCCGTGCAATCCTGATCACCACGGCTTAACCGATTCATTTGAAAGCAACATGTTTCCCGATCTAAAGATTGCTATCCAGCCAATTACGGCTCAGCTTTCTATAGTACCTCCAAAAGGACTTCCCGAAAAAGTAGGTGTATTTCTGCTAATGGGTGTGAAATTTTATAAATACGAGAATGCAAAGTATACGTTCGTGAAGAACGGATCGTCATGTAAAGTGTTAAAATCTTTTTGATCTTTAACTAACCAATTGGAAGCATGCAGGGTTATACCATTAACTGCATGCTTTTTTTATGGATTTAGAAAAATTTAGGCTCACTGGCGATCCTCCCGCCGACGCTGTTGTTGAAGTTATTCAACGAGACATGCCTGAGCTCTGGGCATCGGACAAATGGAAGAACTTTACTCATAATAACCAGAAGCCCGACGACACCTGGCCAAAAGAGCTGATAAGTTTCATCAATCAAAATGAGGTATTACCCGAAGATAGCTTGCCAAAGCGCTTGAAGCATACTCAGGAATTTTTCTTCAAGCACCAACCTCTGATTCTGCTCTGCCTTGGGCTTTATTCACTTCCGTACTGCTATGCGGCTGCCAACGGTGCTAAGGTATTGTATCACTCCAAACGGCTTAGAGAGTCCCCCGGCAAGCGGCTCATCGAGACAGCCTCCTTTGTGCTTGATGTGTCTGAGCCCGGAGCGTTTGATACCAAGGGAAAGGGCTTCAGGAGTATTCTCAAAGTAAGGCTCATGCATGCGCTCACCAGGTATTATATAAAGAATCAAGCCTTTTGGCAGAGCGATTGGGGGCTTCCCATCAACCAGGAGGACATGGCTGGGACAAACCTGGCTTTCTCGCTGATAGTACTGCGTGGCCTGCGAAAGTTGGGGGTTGACGTAAAGGGAGCAGAAAGTAAGGATTTTTTACAATACTGGAATCTGATTGGGCACCTGCTGGGGATTGAAAATGAACTGGTAAAGGACAATGTAAAACAGGCGTTGTCGCTCGAAAAGCAAATAGCAAAAAGGCACTTTACCAGATCTGTTGAGGGTGTAGAATTAGCCGGAGCACTTAGAAAGCACATAGAAGTTGAAATGCGTGAGAGCGCTATTCATTTACCTGTTTCGGCTCTTATGGCCTATTTACTGGGGAGTGAGATCAGCAAGATGCTCGATATTGAAACTTCTTCATTCAATAAGGTTGTTGCGAAATCTTTTGTTAGCTTAAGCAAAATTCAGCAATTAATAGGGCGAGATTTTCAATGGCAAATGCAGGAAATTGATAGGGTAAATTTGTGACATGCAACTAGAACTGAGCACACCGGCATTGTTGTTTCCAGCCATCACATTGTTGATTCTGGCTTACACTAACAGGTTTTTAGCGATTGCCAGCCTGATCAGAGGGCTCCATAAAAGGCAAGCTGATTCCCATGGCGAAAACAATGTGCCCGTCCGGGAACAGATTAAGAACTTACGGTTGCGGCTTTCGCTCATCAGGAACATGCAGGCGTTCGGTATTTTAAGCTTCCTTGGTTGTGTGCTTTCGATTCTGTTCTTATACCTGAACAATAGCCAATTGGGAAACTACCTGTTTGTTGCAAGTCTCGTTTTGCTTTTAGTTTCTCTCGGGCTTTCGTTCTACGAGACACAGATTTCCACAAAGGCATTGAGCATTGAATTGAGTACCTTAGAGAAAGATGAGTAAGGGGGTAATTGAGTCACCATGTTTTTTAAACTATGAAAATCGGTTTTTTTGTTTTGATAATGATGGCAGTGACTGGGCAGGCACTATCACAGGGTGTTGATTCGCTTGCCGTTGATTCTGTCAAACTGCTGAAGAAGCAAATCAATAAACCGGCAAGAAAATATGGCGTTTGGGCTGCGGGCTACATTGAACCCGCCTACCTCCGGCAGGCAAACGGCGTGAATCTTGGAGGTGGTTTAAGCTTTTTATTCCGCAGCCGCTACCATGTTGGGGCTTACGGGTCTGTTTATATGGGAGACTACAATCAAAGACTGATTTTTCCTAACGAATTCAGTATGAAATACAGCCATGCAGGCTTGTGGACAGGATACAAAACTACGTTGGAAAAGCCCTTTCAGTTTACATTTGATGCAAAAGTGGGGCAGGGGAAGGTGTTTTGGGAACGGCGGGACAATTTCTATAACATGTTCGAAGACTATGCGCTATTTGTGCAGCCATCTGCTGGCTGCGATTATAAATTTCTGCCTTTTGCCATCTTGCACGGCGAGGTAGGCTATCGATTGGTCAAAGGATTGGATATCCCCGAAGTATCCGATGATGACTTCTCAGGACTCACATTGAATGTCATGATTAAAATAGGGCTATTTTGATGCGTCGAATCCACCTTCTTATTGTCGCCGTCTTTATCCTCATTCCTCAGAGCTGCAAATGGAATGATGACGTACGGCCCGATGAGTCACCATGGGCTTACGAAGATCCAGGCGTGTCGGGTTTCGATGAGCCTTTGCTTTTGGCATTAGACAGTCTTTTTGATGCGGGTCGCCTTGGTGGCATTGGCAGTATGCTTGTTTTGAAAGATAACAAGGTGGTTTTTGAAGACTACTATGGTTTCTACACAAGAGACTCGCTTCAGGGCATAGGAAGTATGGGTAACATCATTGTTTCTCTGCTGGTAGGTATTGCTATTGACGGCGGTTTCATTAAAAGTGTTGAGGACTCGGTTTACAAGTATTTGCCCCAACGCCAGTCGTATTTCGAAGCTGACCAACTAAAAAAGAGAATCAGGTTCAAGGATATTCTCACCATGAAATCGGGACTTTCGTGGAACGAAACGCTGTCAGGAGTCAACTCCTCGTCCAACGACGTGAATGTGATAAAGACGGCGCCAAGTGCTGTGGAGTTTCTGCTTAAAAAGCCAATGGAGAGCATTCCAGGTCAAAGGTTTTCTCAGAATTCGGCGGGCAGCCTCATCATACTTGAGGCGCTCGAGTCTGCTACCGGTTTGTCCATCGACGAGGTGGTGAGCGAGTGGCTGTTCAAACCTCTGGAAATCAGTGACTGGAAGGTGAGAAAAGATGAGGTTGGGTTGAGTGACCTTTCGCTTGGGCTCACTATAAAGCCGCTCGATTTGCTGAAGATTGGAGACCTTATGCTCAACAATGGAAGCTGGCTTGGCAACCGAATTGTGAGTGCCAGCTGGGTCGAATTGTCGACAAGTACTCAGCATCGAATTTCCAACTTTTCGGATATGGGGTATTTATGGTGGAGATTTTCAGATGATAGCTCATGGTCGGTCTATTTTCCCGAGAATAAAACCTTCTATGCACTGAGCGATGAAGATCACTACATGTTTGTAATGCCTGAATACAACATGGTTTTTTTACTCACCACCAATGGACGAACATCCGCCAGCACCAACTTAGGGTATTACGTGCTCTCCAATTATTTACTGGCCACACTCCAACCAGACGACGGCAATTAGGGTCTTTCTATTCCAAATTGTTAAAAACAAAAGAAGGCCCAATATTTTCTGATAGCCTTCGTTGAACTTATAAACATTAGGTTTGGTTGGTTGTTAAGGAAATGCCTCGTTTTACGGGGCTTTCCTTTTTTAGTATTCCCCGCCAATCGCTAATTTCGGCTGTATTTGTAGAGTTTTATACATTTTAAAATTGAGCCAACTGCTTCCTGATAACTTATCTTCATTAGAAGTACTCTTCAAACAGCATTACACGGAATTGTGCCGGTATGCGCTGAAACTGACCCGCAATAACGAAGTGGCAGAGGAAGTGGTTCAGGAGGTTTTCGTGAACTTCTGGGAGCGGCGGGAAGAAATTAATATCAGCTATTCTGTAAAAGCCTATCTCGTAGCATCTGTTCGGAACAGGTCAATCAACTACCTCAAGCTTCAACTGCCCAAAGAGTTGAAAAAAGAGGATGTGGATAATTTGAGCGAAAAGGCCGACTTGTCAGACCCAACCCAAATTGAGTACAATGAGCTATATTCAATTGTTCAGAAGGCCATCGATTTATTGCCGGAACGATGCAAAGTTATTTTTGTGCTCAGCCGAGAGGAAGGGCTTACCTATCAGGAGATTGCTGAAAAGCTGGAACTGTCAGTAAAGACAGTAGAGAATCAAATGAGCATAGCGCTCAAAAAGCTCAGAGTAAGCCTGAAGCCGTATGTTGATAAGCTGGGAATAATTTTGCTGGCCTTAATCGAAAACTTTTTGTAGATAGCTTGGGGGTTGGGATTAAAATCCTTGACATCTAATAGAATACACCTGATTATAATGCAACGAGACTTAGTCGAATATTTTAACGGTAAGGCAAAAGCCACTTCTAACACTGAGAAGGGCGTCGATGCTAATCATTCAGTTGAGCTTCAAGAGGCAATTAAGGTATGGGAACATGCGTCCCTTGACACCTCGGACTATTGTCCTGATGTGGAATGTGCCTGGAGTAAAGTGAAGAGTAGACTTACTGAGGAAAAGAAGGTGGTTGCTTTAAGGTACTTCTACTGGGCTGCGGCGAGCCTTGCTCTTATCATCGGGAGCTATTTTGTGTTTCAATCCACTGTGACTAGTCAGGTTTTTTCCGAAACCGCTATAGTTAAGGCCGATGAGAAGGTAAAGGAGATTACGCTGCCTGATGGCTCCTTAGTTTGGCTCAATGCCAATGGCCAGATATCTTATTCTGAGGATGAACCCAGGAAAATCGAATTGAAAGGGGAAGCCTATTTTAAGGTAGCTCACGATGCTGAGCACCCTTTCGTTGTGGAGTCGAACGGTTTGACTGCAAAAGTGTTGGGTACAGAGTTTAATATGAAAAACACGAAAGAAGGGGTCAGGCTTGCGGTGATCGATGGAACTGTTGAAGCCTCAGCTTTTGAAAAGGTTCTTACGCTCCAGAAAAATCAACAAGTGGACGTTGTAGTGAAGGATAATGTCATTAGAAGGTCTGATATAACCGATATGAATTTTCTGTCCTGGAAAACAGGCATGATGACTTTTTCTAATCGGCCACTCGATAAAGTACTGAAACAAATACAAGATCACTACCGGACTGAAATCACGCTGGACAATGAAGCATTGAAGGCGTGCAAGGTAAGTGTAACCCTTGATAACCTCAGCCTTCAGGAAAGCCTGAACGTAATAACTACGCTACTGAATGGATCGGTAGAGCAAAAAGGTGATTCATATGTAATTCTTGCGGAGCCCTGCGAGAATTAGAACCGGGAACTTCCAACCTCTTTTTTTATTTATTACTCCTAGTTACCTTTTATAGACGAAACATGTCTTTATTTAGAGGTCGCTTTCGGGAGTATGCCAACGTTTTTACGAGTCTGTTTTATCTTTCACCTTTGCTTGCTGTCGGCAAGCTCAGCATTAGTCGCTCAGAGTCACTCTGACGTGGTTGTGCGGGTGCCTCATGGTCAAACGAGCCTTTCTGTCGGGCAAGCTTTGCGCCTGATAGCTGATCAAACGACCTACAAGCCCTCCTACGTTGACCAATTAATTCCATTCGACAAGAAGATCAAAGTCAATGGCAATTCTATTTTGCTGGATGATTTGCTCGATAAGATAGTGTATTCTGAAAATCTGAAGTATCAGTTTGAGGGCAACCTAATCTTGCTGATAGCCGCCAAAAAGAATACTCCACTGAAGAGTGACAACGTCACTATGAAGGGCCAGGTGAGTGAGGCTAGCACTGGCGAGGCCCTGATTGGCGCCACAATCTGGATTGATTCTCTTAAAACCGGATCGTCTACCAATGCCTATGGCTTTTTCTCCCTCTCATTGCCCAAGGGAATTTATGATGTTCGTATCTCATTTGTGGGTTATGAGCCAATCGAGACCAGGTTGGCTTTGGCGGAGTCGACAGAACAAAACTTTTCACTTAAGTCAGCAAAGGCAAATTTGCCCGAATTGGTCGTTTCTCCGAAAGATTTTGACATTTTGCTGACAACTAAAAATACCGGCTACCACAAGATTAGTCGAAACATCTTCGGAAAGATTCCCTATTTTCTCAGCGAAGTGGATGTGCTACAGGGAGCTTTGTTACTTCCCGGCATCAGGAACGTCGGTGAGGATGCTACAGGAATTAATGTCAGAGGTGGGTCGGCCGACAATAACCTGATACTGCTGGATGAGGCAGTCATTTTCAATACATCTCACTTTTTTGGGTTAGTGGGCGTTTTCAACCCTGAGGCGATCAACGACATAGAAATATATAAAGGTGATATACCGGCATCCTACGGCGGCAGAACTTCTTCCGTGGTGAGTGTGAGGCAGAGGGAGGGCAATAAGGAACGATTTGCTTTTTCAGGAGGGCTCGGACTTTTGTCGGGCAGGCTGGTGGCCGAAGGCCCCCTTGTAAAAGGAAAAAGCTCATTCCTGACATCGGTTCGGTCGTCATTGTTTAATATCAACTATGAGTTGGGTGACAACAATGTAAGGAGGAGTACCCTGAACTTTGCTGATTTCAATATGAAACTCAACTACGATTTGAACTCAAAAAATAAGGTGTATCTATCGGGCTATGTTGGTAAAGACCGGAACAAGATTGGAGAAACATTCCAGCGAACCTGGGGCAATAGTGCGCTGATTGCCCGATGGAACCACATTTTTGGAAACCGTCTGTTCAGCAATCATACATTCACGCTGAGCGAGTACAGCTACAAAACAGAAGACCCTTCCGAAATTTCCAATTTCATAGGAACGTCTTACATCTTCAACTACGCCTTTAAGTCCGATTTTAATTTTTATTCAAACCCTGACAATACCTACAATTTTGGCTACTCATCGATTATTCACAGGCTCAATCCCGGAGACAGAATACCCCTTACGGAAGACGCCTCGGTAGTGGAAATAAAGCTGAGCTCGGAACATGCCGTAGAGCCTGCCCTGTACGGCAGTTGGGAGAAGAAGTGGAGCAGACGGATTGAAACGGTGGCAGGAGCAAGGTGGTCTCGTTTCTATTACCTGGGGCCGTCAAATGAGTATATTTATGTGAACGGATTACCAAAAAGCAGGACATCGATTATCGACACCGTGCAGTATAGATTTGGCCAAATTATAGATTTTTATGAAGGGTTTGAGCCCAGGCTTGTTGCAAGCTATAAATTAAGCAAAGCCTCGATACTTAAAGCCAGCTACAACAAAAACTATCAATACATCCACAGAATTACTAATAGCATTTCGCCTGCACCTACTGACATATGGAAACTCAGCGACAGGTATATCAAACCAGAGGTGTCAAATCAATACACATTGGGCTACTACAGAGACCTGTTTAATGGAAACCTGGAAGTCTCGCTTGAAGCATATTTCAAGTCGCTGTCAAATACAATAGCATTTAAGAATGGTGCCGACTTACTGTTAAATGAAACTATTGAAACAGAGGTGCTCACCGGAGTGGGAAGGGCATATGGGACTGAGCTACTGGTGCGGAAACCCGAGGGAATGCTTCGTGGCTGGGTAAGTTATACGCTGTCGAGGGCAGAGACGCAGATAAAGGGATCAACCGTGGAAGAAACACTCAATGATGGTGATTTTTTCCCCAGCGACTATGACAGGACGCATGACGTTTCAGTGGTGGGTATTTATGATGAAGGCAGGCAGTGGAGCTTCTCTGCTACGTTTAATTTCAGCACAGGGCGCCCCGTAACCCTGCCAGACGCAAAATACGTTTACGATGGCGTGATAGTGCCCAATTTCTCAAAACGTAATCAAGGCAGGCTTTCTGACTACCACAGGTTGGATGTGTCGACGACTTATGTGAGCAGGAAAAGTCTCGACAGGAAGTTCAAAAGTAGCTGGACGTTTTCAATCTACAATGTATATGCCAGGAGGAACGCCTATTCTTACCTTTTTAGGCAAAGTGCTTTGGATCCCAGCCAAACGGAAACCATCAGGTATTCTGTGTTGGGCACAATCATCCCCTCAATTTCCTATAATTTTAAGTTCTGACGGATGCGGAAATCAGCCCTGCTATTTGTTGCTTTAACCTCTTTTCTACTTCAGTCTTGCGAAGACCCTATCTCAATCGATCTGCCATCCGATAGCACTTACCTGGTGGTTGAGGGGTGGATTACCGATCAGCCTGGCCCTTACCGTGTCAGGCTTTCCCAAACGCTGCCATTTGCTTCTCCTGAGACTAACCCAAAAATATCCAACGCAAAGGTATACATCACCTCTAAGGGAGTTAACTACTTTTTGGCCGAAAACCCAGAAATTCCTGGTGAGTATTTAACGGATTCGGCTGAGTTTGTCGGCACTCCGGGTGTTAATTACAAATTGGTGATTGAATGGGAGGACAAGATTATTATTTCAACCGAAAACTCTTTCAAAGCAGCTCCACCGATAGACACACTTACTTACTCTTTCGTGCCAAATATTTTTGTACCCGAAACTTTATCATTTACCTCAGGCTATTTGGTGACGGGCTTCGTGTCGGATCCGGCCACTGAGAACGACTACTATAGATGGAAAGTGTCGGAGAATGGAATTTCTTATGACCGAGCTGAAGACTTGATTTTGATCACCGATCGTTTTTTTAACGGAAAGAAATTCGGTTTTGAGCTATCAAACCTGTTGTTTCAGGTAGACGATACCGTTAGTGTGAGTCAATATACAATTGACGCCGCTGCCTTTGAATACCTGAAAAATATTAATACACAGGCTATTGGCCTCGGGAAGTCGACCAGCACACCGCCATCGCTGGTTAGGGGAAACTTGAAATACCTAAACGACGATGAAGGAGTGATACTCGGCTATTTCGGCATGAGTAGCGTGTCCAGTGCGCAGGTCGTCATCAAAAAAAATCAATAAAGTCATTCTTTTTTTAAAACGGCATGGGGGTAAACCGCCTTTTTGTTGACAATAATAAGTAGAGGGAGGCTACTACACGCAGCGATGCTTTGTGCATGTAGACTTCTTCACCTGACTAGATTCAGCGAGAAAAAAAAGTAACAAAGATGGGGGGTAGCAACGTTAAGAGCTAATGTTGCTTCCTAAAAAGCAAAGACTTATAAAAATTATTGCCATGCTATTAGATAACAAAATTTCAGAAGGACTTCTCAAATTGCTAAAAACAAAAGAAGTAAGGCATTTTAATAAGGCCAAAGACGCCTTTCTGGACGAAGAGTCAAGAGAGTTGTACTTCAGGCAGTTCTATCTTGCGCAGGTTCTTGAATTGGCTGAGGTAAAAGCGCATTGAGAGCGTAAGTACTTATCTTAGAATTATTTTTTTGTATTGAGGGAGTTCATTTTTTAGTTTGAACATCATCACGTAAACTCCGGGTTGAAGAAAAGAGGTCACTGCACGGTACCCATTAAGGCCTTCGTTGATTAGTCCGATAGACTGTTTTTGCCCATTCATTGTCACCAAATCAACAGCTTCAAGTTCTGTTTCCTCGGGCAGTTCAATGAGCACATCTCCTTCACTTGGGTTTGGATAAAACGTAACGGTGCTTACCACCAGCGGATCACTACAAGCCTGCAAAGTTGCAAAGACGTCCTGCCTTATGGTTTCAAGCTTTTCAAACACTTTGTCGCCGGGGCATTGTGTAGCACAGCCCTGCCTGTGTCCTGCAATGGTATTTAAATCGCCGTTTAACGGATGAGGGGAGCTTCCCAGCACGTCCAGCATGTCTTTGGAGGCTTTCCATGTGAGCAGTGCCTCCAGCGAAGAAACGGCCTCTTCTTTTGGCTCGGTGCTACTATAGTCGCCCATCATGCAAACACCCATGGTGGTAGAGTTTTTTCCGCAAAAATGGGCCCCAAGCACAAGGTCTTGCTCTCCATCCGCAGGATCTCTACCTTTGAAAATAGTGCCGTCAGGAGCCACCAGATAGTTGTAGCCGATGTCGGACCAGCCGTTTACCTGCGTGTGATAGATATAAATGTTTCGAACCACATTATAATAATCGGTAAGCGAATTGGAGGTAGCAGAATGATGGACAATGAGGTGTTCCGTCTCGGTATAACTCCTCGAGTAAGAAGGGGCGGAAAGACCTTTTCGCCATTCGGATTGATCGACGCTTTCGGGCTCTTCACAGCTGCCTGGCGTTTTGATCAACGGTTTGAGTTCACCGGCTGTGCGGGCAGAAGATGGCAACTCACCAGCATTAATGTAATAAACTGAAAATGACTCGCTCACATTGGGTAGTAACAATCTGGCACTTTGCCTGGGAAAGTCGAAGATGACAGGAAGGCTCTGTAGCCCTCGATCTAAGTCGGCGTGCTCATCGAGCTCGAGCGGGTAAATGCTGCCGTCGGTGGCTACAGAAGAGTTTTCGAAAGTATCCGTGCCTGATATTTTTACCACCAACGACGTGAAGTATTTTTCGCCTGATGAAAGCTCATATTCCCCTTGATCGTTGGGGGTTAATGTCTGTACCGAAAGCTCGGGGCTTACTTCTAATACCCTACTGTTGTTTCCTGCAGGGCTCTGGGCCGACAAACTTCCAGCCACCAGAAGAACAACGAACAACACACAAAATCTCATCATTAATTAGCCGGTATAATTTCTTTCCTCATCGAAACGAAAAGTTTTTCAAACAATTGCAACCCATATCCTAAATTTCGGTCTTTCACCAAAGCACTAATTAACGAAACTATACTGCACACATGAAACATCTTATTATACTACTTTTTGCCGGGCTCATTTCTTTTCAGGTAAATGCCCAGATGAAGGAAACCAGAAGGCTACCTTCTTTCAACCAGTTGTCCGTTTCTCAATCTATTGAGGTCGAGCTGGTTAAGGGCAACGAAGAAAGGGCTGAAATCACTTCCGACGAGGTTGATCTTGAAGACATTTTGACTGAGGTGTCGGGCAGTAAGCTGAAGATACATCTTGATGGGTGGAACAGAAATTGGAGGGGCAGTATAAAAATCAGACTGACCTATCGGGAACTTGAAGGGGTCTCAGTAGGCTCGTCAGCCAGAGTCACTGCCGAAGAAACTATTAATGCGACTTCTTTTTATGCCGATGCCAGCAGCTCAGGCAGAATGTCGTTGGCGGTAAATTGCAGTGACCTTGAGGTGGATGTATCGAGCAGTGGCCGGGTGACACTTCGTGGCAGGGCCACTTCTCAGGAGATAGACGGGAGTAGCTCAGGCTACTACGACGGCTTTGAATTGGAAAGTGAAAAGGTGAGGGCCGACGTCAGCAGCAGCGGGAAGGTGAATGTGTCGGTAAGCAGGGAACTGATGGCAGATGTTAGCAGCAGCGGCAGAGTTACTTACAAGGGAACGCCTGACCGACTGATTGCCGACCAAAATAGCAGTGGCAAAGTGGTCAGGTATTAGCCGCCACAAACAAATAATGATATTTAAAGCAGGGAAACCTGCTTTTTTTGTTTTTAAATAATACTTTTCAGAAATTCTTCGGGCTATATATGCCGGATAGAAAAAGTAAGCTGCCAAAACTGTTTCCCGATCATGGAAATATTTCTTTTCTAAAGATCATTCTGGCCTAATTTTCGTTGGATACATTATTATTGACAAAACAAAATTATGAATAAAGCATCATTCCTATGGATCGCCCTTTTGTTTATGCTATTGGGCACAGGTATTCAAGCTTCAGCCGCAAGAGCCGAAGTTATTGCTGACACAACAAAGCTGATTGTACCAAATGCAGAACACGGCAAAGAGGCACTCCTCATTACTCGCCTGCTTCTCCAGAATCATTACAGAAAAACACCGCTGAATGACTCTCTCTCTAATGTGATATTCAACAACTATATCACCAACCTGGACAACAACAGGATGTACTTCGTCGCATCCGATATTGAATATTTCAAACGCTATAAGGACTATTTCGACAATTACCTGCTTACCGGAAATATCGATGTGCCATTTCAAATGTTCAGGTTGTATCAGGAAAGAGCCCTGGATCGAATCAGCAAAGTGAATAAGATATTGGAGACCGAGCCTGACTTCAATTCAGATGAGATGTTTACGCCAGACCGGGAAAAAGAGCCCTGGGCTAAGTCGTTCGACGAATTGGACGAATTGTGGAGAAAAACCATCAAATACCAGGCGTTGGGATTGAAGCTGGAAGGTAAGGAGTGGAAAGACATCAAGACCACCCTGGCAAGCCGCTATGGACGCTATCACAAAATGATTGAACAGTATAATAGCGAAGATGCTTTTCAGATGTTCATGAATTCATTTACCGAAGCTTTTGATCCACATACTAACTATTTCTCGCCCATCACGTCGGAGAACTTTCAGATTGATATGGCACAATCCCTTGAGGGCATTGGTGCAAGGCTGACTCAGCAAATGGACAATACACAAGTGTATGAGGTGATTCCTGGCGGGCCGGCTTACAAGAGCAAGCAGATTTACAAGGACGATAAAATTGTAGCGGTGGCCCAGGGAGACAAAGAAGACTTTGTTGATGTAATCGGCTGGCGCCTGGATGATGTCGTTCAGCTGATCAGAGGGCCGAAGGGAACAGTTGTTCGTTTGAAAATTGTTCCTCACGATGCACCCGATGGCTCTTTGCCTGTTGAGTTGCGCCTTGTAAGGGACAAAGTGAAGCTGGAGGAAGAAACGGCCTCTAAGAAGATTGTGCCTTATACCGAAGGCGGGACAACCTATAAGCTTGGTGTGATTACTCTGCCGTCTTTTTACTTTGACTGGGAGGGAGCTCAAAAAGGGGAGAAGGATTATAAGAGTGCTACCAGGGACGTGAAAAGACTTCTTGCTGAGTTGGAGGCTGATGGTGTAGACGGCGTGATGATGGACTTGAGGTTCAATGGGGGTGGATCGCTCCAGGAAGCCATTAATTTGTCTGGTCTTTTCATTTCTAAGGGCCCTGTCGTGCAGGTAAAGAATGCCGATGGATCAATTGACGTGGGAACTGATAAAGATAGTGAGATTGCCTACAACGGGCCACTGGCAGTTTTGGTCAATAGATTTAGTGCATCGGCTAGCGAAATTTTCGCCGGTGCCATTCAGGACTACAAAAGAGGCATCATCATTGGCGAAAATTCTTTTGGCAAAGGCACAGTGCAGCAGCTTGTCGATCTTGACCAGTTTTTGCCGCAGGAAACAGCCAAACTGGGCCAGGTAAAGCTTACATTATCTAAGTATTATCGAGTCAACGGGAGCAGTACACAGCACCTGGGAGTGAAGCCTGATATTGAGTTCCCATCTGCATATGATGCAGACAACTTTGGTGAAAGCTCGCAGCCAAGCGCTTTGCCATGGGATCAAATCAGAAGCTCAAGTTTTACGCCCGTAAATAAAATCGACAGCAAGCTAATAGAGCAACTTACTCGTATTTATTCGCTTGACTTGCAGAACAACGCAGAGTTCAAAGAGCTGCAGTACGACATAGAAGAAGCAAAGAAAGCACGCTCGAAAAATGAAATTTCGTTGAACTACAACATAAGAAAGGCTGAAATCGATGACGTGAGAGCAGCCAGGGAGTCCATCAGAGATCTTAGTACTCAGATAAACGACTCAGAGGTGAAAGAGGCTGGCACAGATAGAAAAGAACCGAAGGACGTCTATCTCGATGAAAGCCTTAAATTATTGGCCAACTTGATTAAAATTCGATTGGGTTAAAAAAATGAAATACCTTTGGGCATGCCTGAAGGTTTGGAAGTCAATACATGTAGTGTAAAGTACCCCGGGGTTGAAACAAGAGCGCTTTCAAAGCTTAGTTTCAAGTTGCCCCGGGGTTCTTTTTTGGTTATCTCTGGCGCCAGCGGATCCGGCAAAACAACATTGTTGCGGTCGATAGCTGGCCTGGTCAATTTAAGCAATGGAAAAATCACATGGGGAGGTAGTCTTATCCAGGGCCCTGCTGACCGGTTAGTCCCTGGCTATAACCATATAAAGCTTATTACCCAGGAATTGGAGCTACAGGAGAAGATGACGGTGAGGGAAAACCTAAGGCATGCACTGAGGGCCTTCAGCGATCCGTACAAATCGGAAAGAGTAGAAGAACTTATCAAAATCTGCCGGCTAAAAGACCTGGAAGAGCGAAGGCCTGATCAGCTGTCGGGTGGGCAGAGGCAAAGAGTGGTGTGGGCAGTTAACCTGGCTGATGAACCAGAGTTGCTGCTACTGGATGAACCGTTCAGCCACCTTGATGTAATGCTTAAGAGCGAGATGACGACTGTTTTGAAGGAGATTCATCGGGAACTCCGCATTACCGTTATTATGGTTACACACGACCCGGCAGAAGCACTTTCTCTGGCGGACAAAATTCTTCTTTTAAGGCTGGGCAAAATGGACATGCTGGCGACTCCAAAGACAATGTACAACCAGCCAGCCACGGCCTATGGAGCTGCTTTTTTCGGAGAGGCAAACATCTTTACCAGAAAAAACCTGGAGTCAATGGGGGTGAAGTCCAGTGAAGCAAACGGCAAGTGGATGGTTCGGCCGGAAGATGTGGTGTTAGAGGCTGACGGAATTGGGGTGGAAGCTACGGTAACTGACGTACAATTCAGGGGTTTTTATTATATGATTCATTTGAGTACATCTCAGCATGTAGAGATAAAGGCCATTTGTAACAGAGCTTTGAAAACAGGTTCCAAATGGCTCGTGAGATGGCCTGTTTCCAAGCTTCATCATCTAAAAAAATAACTATTAATTGCCTTTGTTGTCGATCTCGGCTGTTTCAGGCTTTTGAAATAAGGTGGCATCCGGAGCTCCTTCCTGAAAGGACACACCTGTTATTAAAGTAGCGCCTCGTTTGTCTCCGAGAGAATCGTTTTCCCATTTGTAGGAGGTCCATTTTTTAGGAATCTTTAAGCCATTGACCGTTTGCCATTCATCGTAAACCATGGCGTTGAATTTGCTGGCATTACCAGCATCAAAATACGTAACAGAGTAGTTGATCATGCCAAGCAAATGATCTGACTTTCTGAACCATAGGATATACTGATCGTCAGGCGACTCACCCACATTGTCCCCAAAAGAAATGCTGATCCTGCTGTAAGCCACTCCATCAAATGTGATGTCTGCTAAAGCGGTGTAATTCACCCCAGGGTCGGCGACAACAAAAGGAAGGGAAAAGAAATAGAATACAAGATTATGGTAAAAAGCTGCCGAGGAGCCCGGGTAGGCTGCCAGGTTTGGGCTAACCCAAACATCTTGCCCATCAAAGCCCATTGTGAAAGTGCTGTCTGTAGTGATGAGTACTTTTCTGCTATTAAGGTCTATCAAATGGTCTTCCGGAATATTTTTGGAGGCCACTGTATAATTCAGTGTGCCGTATGTCGCCCATTTCTGAAGGCCACCATGGGCCTTAAGGCCTTCCTGAAGCGCAGGTGGCATTTGCTGAATGCGTGCATTGATTGATTCGTCGCTCGAAGACGGACTCTTTTTTTCGTCGCAGGATACAGCGAGAATTGAAACCCAAATACCGAGGGCCAGTGTGGTTGCTTTATTGATGGCTATGTACATGAAGCAAAGCTAGGTTGAAACCTGGATTGAGAAAGTAAACCAGAAGACAAATGTGGATATCATGTTGATATAGTCGTGAACAACATGAACTCAGGTGTTGATAATTCCGTGCATAAGTTGTTGAAAAGTAGGTTCTTACGCAGTTGCGTTTGCAAATTTTTATATGGAAATTCAATACATCAAGTGAGAGATAGTTTGCTGAGCCAGCAGGGCTCAGGGAAGAAAAAGGAAAGTCGAGAGATCGGCGTACTTTGAATCTTGTCGAGCGTAGTGCCACCCAGGTGACGTTGCGATTGAGGCGAATGAACAATAGCTTGACGTTTTTCACTGGTTAAGGCTGGTGAAAAATGAAACGGGCAGCGGATGACTAATCCCTGCCCGTTTTGCTTTTTTGGCAATGACATAATACTCTTGCCAAGTAAAAATCACGGATCAAGCAATATTTCTGGGGGATTAGTTCTTTTGACAAGAGTATTATGTCATTACATAAAGAGGCAAAAGGTCCAAGCCTAACCTGGCCGGGCGAGACGCATTGAACCAGTTTTGCTTCTTTATTGTCTATCATTCGCCAAATGGTACAACGTTATTTCAGCGTCTTACTCCCCAGATTTTCCGCTTGAACCGTAAAAATCACCCCCAGCCCCCAAAATATTACTTGATCCCATTTTCGCTCCTCAATCCATTTTCAAGAATCATCCTGTTTGACATGCAAATGTGATGACTGATTGCGACGGAAGCTCCCCGGTTTTCATAGTTAGAAATGTTGTAGCATAGTGCAGCCTTATAGCAACAGCTAGCAATGGCATCGACTGATGGCACTTGCGATAATCTTTGTGGGAATAAGTCATTTCTGTTTCAGTGGCTCTGGTGCGGGCATTCAATGCTATGCCCTACCAGTGCCTGCATCAAATTCGTAAACATTTGCGCCAAATTTGCACGAGCTCAAGGGGCTTTTTCTCCGACCTTGCCTTTCAAATAATCAGAAAAAATGAAAGATCAGTTTCCCAAGGTTACCGCAGTTTTCCGGCTGTGGTTGATGGCTACATTTTTGGTTTATGCCCTCACAGGATGTCAGGAAGACGAGCTACCCAACGACGACCCGGCGTTTGACGAGGTACTGTCAGCAGCAGGCAAAACAGCGCCCGCAGAACCCGACAAAGATGAAATCACAGAAATAGAGAAGGACACAGTGAACGGTCATGTGTATTCCTATGAGAAGCACGATATAGTGGACAATGTAGAAAGCATCGTGTATCTCGGTTTGAACGATGATATCATCTGGCCGGGCAACCTGGTAAAGGGGGAGAAGGCCAATGACTTTGTATACGAACCCATTGTCCTTCTGCGGGCTCCTATCACTTTTTCTATCTCTCTTGAAAGTTCATCGGTGGGCGAGAGTCTCAGCCAGACTGTTGATGAACCGAAGCTCTCGGCGGTGAGGCAGGGTATTTCGGATTTGCTCAAAAAGGCAGTAACCACCGACACCAAAGTGCCGGCCAAGGTTGACTTTACTTACCAGGAGATGCACAGCGAGTCACAAATGAATTTGTTTGTTGGGGCCGACATCAACTATGGAGCAGGGAGCCTCAAGTCAAAATTCGATTGGGAGTCCAGCACAAAGAAGACAAGGATCATGGCCAAGTATACCCAGATTTACTATTCCATTGATGTGGACCCGCCAGCTTCACCCCGCCGCTTTTTTGCCTCGTCGGTGTCGGCCGAAGAAGCTGAGTTTGCTATGCCTAATGGCTCGTCTCCGCTATATGTGGCGAGTGTTAGCTACGGCATGATGGCGCTGATCTTTATTGAATCGGATTACTCCTCGGATGTGATGGACCAGGCATTGCAGGTAGCCTACGGAAAAGGGAACCTGGATTCGGAAATATCGGTATGGGTGTCCACAAGGAAGGTGATGGAGAATTCAAGCATTTCCATCGTGGTGTATGGTGGTTCCACCGCTGGGCTGAAGGATCTGGAGACGGGTATGCAGGGCTTCCTCAACGTGATCAGTGCAAGTAAAGACTTTACGAAGGATTCTCCGGGCGTGCCACTGGTATATAAGTTCAGGCATGTTGTCGACAACACGTTGGCGCTGGTGACGCTCACCTCGCAGTACACACTGGTGAAAGCCCTGCAAATAGAGCAGCGGATACGAGTGAAAGTCAACAGGTTTGTTATTGTGCAGGCAGACGACGAGGGGTTTGATAACGACATTGAAATAGACCGGCTGTATGTCTACGCCAATGCTTTTGAGCGGGAAAACGCCTCAAGCGACTTTGAGCAGATTAATCCGGTGGATCAGCGGGTATATGCCTATTCTAGTGCGGGCGATGGCCATGTCGTCGGCTCGGGGGGCATCATTCAGGCAGGCAATTTCATTGACCTGAATTTTCACACGAATACCCACGACTACTCCCTGGCCAAAATCCAGCTATCAGCGTGGGCCCGTGACTATGACGGTGGAAGCGCCAACGAGGAGGACAGAAAGTCAATTGAGCTGTCCAGCGACCAGTTTACCGCCAATCCTCACACTATCAGACTAAGCTCCGCCGATTTCGAAATTGATGCTGAAATTTCCATTGAGCTGATTAATTAACGTGGCCAAAAAGCCGGCTTTTCAAGCGTGCCATGGTAACGGCAGTCGCCGCATTCGGCAGGGATCATGACATATGGCTCAACGGCAGTGATCAGGTAGCCCCATTGCTGGTAGAGGCCAAATTCTACGGCGGTTGGCGGATAACCCAGCCGGGCAATACAAGGGTCGGTAGGGTACTGGATGTCCATGCCAAGAAGCGTTACCTTGTCCACGAAGAGCATTTTCTCCGACACAGCCCCTGCATCAAAATAGCCCAGTACGGCTGTTTCCGGGTCGTTCACCTTCCGGATATTGCCCCGAATTTCATAGGGCTGGGGGTCAAACAGTGTGCCAAGCGATTCGGAAGTCTTTTGAAGCTCGTACCAATAGCGGTAAGATGGCTCACTAAGGGCATATTGCTTCACCAGAATGCTGTACAGGCCGCTCAATTTGTAGCCACCTGTGCTCACGTAGGTCACCTCAAGTTTCTTTACCCGGTCCTCGGCATAGCTACTTGTATTGGCTACAAGAATGTTGCCACCCGGGTGGGTTGCATAACAAAGCCCCAACTTGGGATTTCTGATGACGTTGGCATCTTGTGAGGGATCATAAACCCACTCGCCAGGGTAAGTAAGTTTCACCTCGTAGGTTTCTGTGTAGTCGTACCTGTAAAACCTCGTTTGGCCTGTGCTATCATGCGCATCGACAAAAATACTGATCCCATCATTCACTTCTCCTTCCACATCAGTGAGGCGTAGTTCCCGCTCGTAATATACGCTGTCGATAGGAGGGCTTTGTTTTAGTGGCACCGTGTCGGATTGGTACTGTTCCCCGGAAGCAGTCACGATATTGAGCTGATATCCGGCTCCAACATGCCCTACAAAGACACGTGGATCGCTCTGATAAACGCCGGGAGCTGTTTCTCCGAAAAGATAGACTCCCCCTTCTTCATCGGCAACTGAGACCGCCGCCCCGGCTTCTGGCAAAGCGCCAGGACTACTGAGTGGCGCTGTTCTGCTAAGAGTGATCGTGTAGGGTTCGGCGCTGTTGCTGATAAAGCCATCAACCACCAGCACACTCTTGAAACCGGGGTCTTCCGGCTCAAACGGTTCAACGCATGTGCTGAGTAAAACAAGCAGCAGAATAATTATCAGCCCTGGTCGCAAATTGAAAAGTTTTAACTGGCTTATTCCCTTTAACATCGTAAGCAATGTACACCCTCATTGGCTTCCCGGCAAGAATACAGTGACGGCCGTTCCGCCGTAAGATGACCACGCCAGTAGGTGGTTCCGGCGTGCGGTAATCGCCAAGCTTTCGGTATGCTCAGCTGTCAGGCGTCGGTACGGCAGTGAATGCGTTGGGCAGCGGCCGTCAGACGGCGGAGGTATGGCAGAAAGGTATCAGTTTGACGTGATCAAATAAAGTAGAGGTTGGGAAGCAGGAGATCTTTGCTGAGCCAAATGTTTTGATTAAAGGGGTTACTCTAGCCACTCTGCAAGTGTAACCCCTTTAATGACCGGAGCAAAGGTCTGTATTCCAGGTGACTGCTTCCGTTTCAGCGCTTGACGAGGGAAGCATCGATCGGTACACTTCTTTTTGATTTCGACACCAGCGGACGCTGGCGCCAAGGGGGGTACCTACGAAATAAGGATAGCGAAGTAGCAACACCCTTGCAGAACGGCATCTGATTAAAGGGGTTACTCTAGCCACTCTGCAAGGGTAACCCCTTTAATGACCGGAGCGATAAGGGCTATATGGGCAGCCAAACATGCCGAACGGGTCACTTCTTTTTGATCCCGACACCAGCGGTGGAGTTTCTTAACAAGTTTTTTAACCAAACTTTCAATAATATTTGAAACATCTATAAGTATTACTACGTTTGTCTTCATATGGAATACAACGAAGCGAAAAAGAAGTTCATAGAAGCCTGGGGCACTCTTGGATCAAATTGGGGCATTAATCGGGCAATGGCGCAGATTCATGCACTGTTGTTAATTTCTACTGAGCCATTGTCCGCAGAAGAAGTGATGGCGGAGCTTCAAATGTCCCGGGGCAATGTTAATATGAACATCCGTGCCTTGATGGACTGGGGTATTGTGAATAAAGAGCACAAGATAGGAGAGAGGAAGGAATTCTTTACCGCTGGAAAGGATATTTGGGAGTTGGCCAGGCAAGTGAGCAAAGAAAGAAGAAGAAGGGAAATTGAGCCAATTATCAAGGTGCTTAGTCAGGTGCAGGACGTGACAGGAGATAATAAGGAACAATTGAAGGAATTCAAGAAAGTGACGGGCGATTTGCAGGATTTCTCTTTGAAGGTGGATGGCGTGCTTGAAAAATTCACCAAATCCGATCAGAACTGGTTCTACAAACTGCTGATGAAGCTCTGATATTTTTTTAGGACAAACTTTCAAAAAATATTGAAACTAATGGAACTTTAATTTAATCCGCTATAAGTATGAGAACGTTACAAAATCATACCATTATCTATGACGATGAATGCCCGATGTGCGGTGTGTATACCAGGGCATTTGTGCGCACTGGCATGCTTGACCGCAACGGACGAGTGGCCTATTCCGAGGTAGTAGATAAAGAGATTCCCGGGATCGATTGGCAGAAAGCCCGCAATCAAATAGCATTGATTGACAAGGAAACCAATACCATCAAATATGGAGTGGAAAGCCTAACCACCATCCTTGGCCATAGCCTACCGGTATTGCGTCCGTTATTCGGTGCCAGGTTGTTCCAGTGGCTGATCAGCCATTTGTATCTGTTTATATCATACAACAGGAAAGTAATAGCACCTGGGGCTGTTTTTGAGGGACGGAACAAATGCACGCCCGATCTCAACTACACCTACCGCTGGGCTTACATTGTCGTAGCCTGGCTAGTTACTTCCCTGATTTTGGTACGCTATGCCATGCTGATGGCCCCCATTGTACCGGCCACCGGCTTTTGGAGAGAGTTTATCGTTTGTGGTGGACAGCTTTTGTTTCAGGGCGCTGTACTCGCAGTGGTGAAAAAAGACAGAATCATCCACTATATCGGGAACATGATGACCGTTTCGCTGGGTGGTGCACTGCTACTCATTCCTGCGCTGGCTGTTGCCAGATGGATCGATAGCCCGATGGTGTTCGCCATCTACTTCCTTTTTGTGGCTGCCCTTATGCTTGCTGAGCACATAAGAAGGGTGAAAATATTGGAATTGCCATCGACACTGTCTGCTACCTGGGTATTGTATCGGTTGCTCGTCCTCATTATCATCTTAACTACTTCTCTATGAAAAAGATCATCATTGCCGGCGGGTCTGGGTTTTTGGGCAGCGTATTGGTCAACCATTTCGCTGCCAAAGGTTACCAAGTCATTATTCTATCAAGAACACATAAGCTAAATACGGCTCGGGTGCAGTACTTCAAATGGGACGGCCGCACTTTGGGGTACTGGGCAAACCAGCTGGAGGGGGCCACGGCGCTCATCAACCTCAACGGAAAATCAGTCGACTGCCGCTACACGGAAAGTAACAAACAACTGATTTACGATACCCGAATAGATGCGACCTACCTACTCGGCAAAGCCATCAGCCAATTGAAAAATCCGCCAAAAGTATGGGTCAATGCAGCCTCGGCCACTATCTACCGGCATGCACTCGACAGACCCATGGATGAGGGAACTGGAGAGTTGGGCGAAGGGTTTTCCGTCGATGTGTGCAAGAAGTGGGAACAAACCTTCTTTGATGCCAACACACCAGGTATCCGCAAAGTAGCCTTACGAACAGCCATTGTGCTGGGCAAAGACGGTGGCGCTTTACAACCTCTGAAGCGTCTCGCCATGCTCGGAATGGGTGGAAAGCAGGGCAGGGGCAGCCAATACTTCAGCTGGCTACACGAAGCGGACTTTGCCAGGATTGTTGACTATGCAATTGAAAATGAACAAGCAAATGGAATCTATAACACTGCTGCACCTCACCCTTTACCTAATAGTGAAGTGACGAGGCTTCTCAGAAAAGCGGTAGGCAGACCTTTTGGCTTGCCTATGCCAGCATGGATGTTAAAGATGGGTGCATGGCTCATCCAAACGGAAACCGAACTGATACTGAAAAGCAGATGGGTAGTTCCCCAGCGGTTGCAAGAAAGCGGGTTCGAGTTTCAGTATCCGAAACTTGAAATAGCACTGAGTGAACTTTTAAAGAGGTAAGAGGCCCGAACCAATGACCGATCATTTCCATAATAGGTTTTCTCAAGTGCAAAGAAACTTTTAAACTCTTAGTTGACTTTAATCGGTCATTCATCGTATTCTTGAAAACATGGAAGATTTGATCAGGAAAAAGCTTACTCAAATAGAGCAAGATTACAATATAAGGGTACTTTATGCGTGCGAATCGGGATCTCGTGCATGGGGCTTTCCCTCGCCAAATAGCGACTATGATGTACGGTTCATCTACGCCCATAGCCTCGACTGGCACCTGTCGTTAACAGATAAAAAGGATACAATAAACCTTCCCATTAATGACGAACTGGACATCGGAGGGTGGGAGATCAAAAAAGCATTACAACTGCTCTGGAAATCCAACGCACCCATTCTTGAATGGATTCAGTCTCCCATAGTCTATCAAGCCGACCCCACCTTCCTATCAGGCATACGGGAGGTAGCAGCTCAATGCTTCTCACCAGTCGCTACTATGCATCATTATCTGAGCATGTCAAAAAAATACCTCGAGGCGTGTAGTAGCGAAGAAGTAAAGCTGAAAAAGTATTTCTATGCGCTTCGAACTGCTATTGCAGGTGCCTGGATTCGGGAAAAAGGCTCCGTTCCTCATATTGAAATAACAAAAATGTTAAGTGTTGCCGGTGAAGAAGTTCGGGATAAAATAATGTCGCTTATCGAGCTCAAAGCCACGCAGAAAGAAGACTATCTTCATCCTCAGGAACCAGTCATTTTACACTTTCTGCGGGATGTGATTGAACAGAATGAAACTGCTTTCCCATCACTGTCATCCGGAAAAGGCGACTTTGATAAATTGGAGGAATTTTATCGAAAAACCGTGAAGGCCGAATAATGTCAATCGAAGAATTAAGAGCCAGAGACATCATCATATTTGAGTGCCTAAGTGGAAGTCACGCTTATGGACTTGCCACCCCAACCTCTGATGAAGACATTAAGGGGGTATTCATTTTGCCCAAAGTGGACTACTATGGGCTAAATTATGTCGAACAGGTAAGCGACGCCACCAATGACACGGTTTACTACGAGTTAAAACGCTTTGTTGAATTGCTGGCCAGAAGTAACCCCAATATGCTGGAAATGCTTTATACACCCGATGATTCGGTACTGAAAATTCATCCACTGTTTAAGCGTTTGAGAGAGATGGATTTATTATCGAAGCAGTGTAAAGAAAGCTTCGGAGGATATGCCATGACACAGGTACGAAAGGCAAAGGGGCTGAATAAGAAGATTCTTAATCCAGTGGAAAAAGATCGAAAAAGCGTGCTGGACTTCTGCTTTGTAGCGCAAGGACAGGGCTCAATTCCTGTGATAGACTTTCTGAATAAAAATGGTATTAACCAAACTGAATGCGGCGTCGCTAATATTCCTCATATGCATGAAGTATATGGACTTTATCAGGGGTCGGGGGAGTTTAAAGGCATTGTTAGCGGACCAGATGCTAATGATATTACGCTTAGCCCAATTCCATCAGGTCAAGCCCCAATTGCCATAATGTCCTTTAATAAATCTGGCTATTCAAAACATTGTAAAGAGTACAAAGAATACTGGGAGTGGGCAGAAAAACGAAATGATGTACGGTATCAAAACACCCTCCAGCACGGTAAGAATTATGATGCCAAGAACATGATGCACACATTTAGACTGCTGACTATGTGCGAAGAAATTGGCAGAGAAGGGAAGCTCCATGTGCGAAGGCATGACAGAGAGTACCTGCTCATTATAAAGACGGGAGAGTTTCAGTATGATGACTTGCTGCAGCGGGCTGAGGAGAAAATTGGCGAGATTGAAGTTGCCTATGCGACATCGGCATTGCCCGAGTTCCCCGATGTTGCAGAACTTAACAGAGCGCTGGTCGACATGCGGGATCAGTTTTATTGGAACAGGTAGGTCTAAGTTGCAGGCGAGCGGTTCATGATCCACCTGTTTCTGTTCAGCGTCTTCATTTGAAATTAAAACTGTGAGGGTGGTTTTTTGTTCTTTGTAAGTGGACGAATCACCTCGGTTGTTGTATATTAACCAACCGTGAAACTAAAGAGTATGAAACAGCAATTCTCTCTGTCAGTTGCCAGTCCATGCACTGAAAACTGGTCCAACTTCCAAACCACACCCGAAGGCGGGTTTTGCCAGTCGTGCCAAAAGACTGTTGTTGATTTTACGAAAATGAACGACCAGGAAATTCTCCGGTATTTCAGCGACCACCAGTCCCACACCTGCGGACGATTTCACCCGACGCAACTCAAAGAATATGCCCAGGTAACAGCACCGACCACGCATGCAGGTTGGAAATGGCTGCAAGCCGGATTTCTCACGGCGTTGCTGATGTTTGAAAGCGGAAGGGCCGATGCGCAGACTGTTTCTGGAAAAGGAGAGGTTGAGGATCTGCAGAGTAAAGATAGCAAGGAGGAAAAGAGTGTGGTGAAGCCGGAAGGATATACGGTGAAGGGAACCATAGTTGATAATGAAACAAAGGAAACTCTTGCAGGGATTACTGTTGTCTTAAAAGGTAGCACAACCGGAGTTGTTTCCGATATTAATGGACAATTTGTATTTCCTAAACCATTGATGCCTAGCGATGTCCTTGTTTTTAGCTTCATAGGATATAACACTCAGGAGTATATTGTCCCCAAGAATGCAGCATCAAATCTTGAAGTCCCCCTTGAACTGAATTTGAAGTTTTGCTCCATGATTATGGGGCAATTATCTATTGACCACATTTACGCAACCAAATCAAACCCCTTCCGAAGCGCATGGCAAAAAGTAGCCAGCCTGTTTTAAAGCGAATGCTCCTTTTTGGGGCTTGCTTGTTGGCAACGATGCAGCTATTGGCACAATCACCAACGATAGCGCAGGTGGATTTTGCCAGAGCCGACAGCGTGGCTCGTCTTTATCACGGTTATTCTCTGGCGAACCTCAACGATCTTTCGCATAAGCTCACGCATCCCTTCACCAATGACCTTGAGAAGTTCCGGGCCATTTACCGCTGGGTCTGTAATAATATTGACAACGACTTCGACTACTTCGAACGCAACCAGGCCAAAAGAAAAAAGCTACTCAACGATGCGGATGCCCTTGACGACTGGAACAGGAAATTTGCGCCGCAGGTGTTTAAAAGGCTGCTTCAGCAGCACTCAACAGTGTGCACAGGCTATGCCTATCTGATCCGGGAGCTGGCATACCATGCCGACATTGAGAGTGTTATCGTAGATGGCTACGGCCGTAATGCTGAAGCTAATATTGGTGGGCCTGGAGTGCCCAATCATTCATGGAATGCCGTGCAGCTCAGCGGCCAGTGGTACTTATGTGATGCTACCTGGTCGAGCGGCACCATCGATACACAGCAGGGCTTGTTTATCAAGCAATTCAGAGAGGCTTATTTTCTCACGCCGCCGGAGCTGTTTGTGCGCAACCATTACCCGCTCGACACCCGCTGGCTGCTGATGGAAGCCCAGCCCAGCCTGACCTCTTACCTTAACGGGCCATTGGTTTACAACGATGGTATTGGTCAGGAAATTCTTCCCGTAGCGCCAGCCACTTTTAATGTTGCCGCTACGAGGAAAGTTCCTATAACTTTTCGTTTCAGTGCTCCGATTCAACCAGAAGAGCTGACCCTACAAATTGTGCAGGGAAGCCATGTGCTTGACCTCAGCCCAAAGGTGACTCCAGAAGCAGACGGACTGTACAACATCACCCACACTTTCCCTGCTCGTGGCACCTATGCCCTGCATGTGAGAAATAGTGGCGATTACCTCTTTACCTACGAAGTAAGGATAGCGAAGTAGCAACACCCTTGCAGAACGGCATCTGATTAAAGGGGTTACTCTCGCCACTCTGCAAGGGTAACCCCTTTAATGATCGGAGCGGCAAAAGTCTTTATTCATAGAGCCTGTGAGGACTTTCGTGTTTACTTTACGAGCACGTGTATTAAATGGGCTGATAAAAACGTCACTTCCGGCAATTTTCCAACTTCGAAATGGTGATTTTTGTATTATCTACATAGGTGGTTGGTCAATATTTTTTAGTTTAGGCCGAAGAAAGTCAGCTATGTCAGAAAATATTACCTATTCCTATCAGCGCCCCTCTGCGCTGATCCAGAGCGGTTCCAAAGAAGAGCTATTTCTCGCTCAGTACAACGAAGTCCAAAAAGGAAGCAGCCCCTGTTTTTTCTGGGGAAAGTTAAACGACCCCTATCATGTGTCCCGTTGTTTGATAACACTCAGCAATGTAGTCAGGTCGAGTTTTAGCCTCTCTCCGTTTCAATTGGCGCAGCTCAAAGACCCTATTGTTACTTCTGGTAATGAAAAAATCAGGTTTGAGGGGTTTTCACATTGTGCCAGCGCCTATGCAAGGGTAGACGTTCTTCCTGATGGCCTCGACGGTGAGTTTTTAGAGAACGGCACTACCAATGTCGACTTCAATCAGCCGATGATCAATGCGCTCAGCATGGTGAAGAAGCAGGAAAAGGTGTTGTTGTCGGTGGGACAAAAAGAGGTTGGAATACACAGGGAAGGAGAGAAGGTCGTAGAACGTAAGGTGCCCTTACCCCTTAAGTGGATCAAGGGGTTAACCACCGTACAAATTTATCTTGCCGACACCGAAGAAGGTTTTTCTCTAAGTAGGCCACAGGCCCTGCAACTGTTTAAGAGTATTCCTAAAGGCAAGGTGAAGGGCGACTACTTTCTAATTAAACGAGGAGCCCAGTATATCTTCTCGCCAATGGCGAGCAAAGATGCCATTTGTGTTGGAGGCGTTCATCGACTCAGGCTGCTTGAGCAACTTATGCCCCTGGCCGACAAGCTCCGTGTGTTTGCCCGCCTTGATATGCAATCTACCACCTGGCAGCTATATTTTGGAATGGTTCGGTTTTCGCTTTCTCTTAGCCGTGACCCCTGGAGGGGTTTTTCCGGAGAGGGGGCTGCCTTAGAATCGTTGGTGGAAGAGATTCCTGAGACCTGGGTTGAAAAAATGGACAATTACAGCTATGCCAACCAATCCTTTAACCCCACATTGCTGGCTATCGAAGAATCGCTGACAGTAGACGAGTTGAAAAGTATTTCTTCCAGAATGGCTGCCATGGGCTTGCTCGGCTTTGATCTCGACGATAACGAATACTTCTACAGGCGCCTTCCTTTCAAAACAGAGCGTATCCTCAGCCTGAATCCTCGCTTAAAGGGAGCTGAAAAGTTGCTTGAAGAGGATAAGGTAACCATCATTTCAAAAGAAGACCATCGCATCGAGGCCAGAGTGGAAGGTACTGGCGTGCATCATACCGTACTGATCCAGGGTGAACAAAGCCGGTGTACCTGCACTTGGTTTGCGAAACATCAAGGCCAACGTGGTGTATGCAAGCATATATTGGCTACCAAAAAGAAACTGCTAGAACAATAGTATGAACCATATTGAACGTTTCGGAGATATCCTCTTAAAAGAAAAAGTATCTGAGATTATTCCGTTTCTCACCTCTCTGGAGGCCAAAGAAAGAAAGCAGTTGTTGCCCAAGTTGAAGGAACTCAACTATGTGTGGGAGTACAACACCAAAACGGTAACTTCCAGTGGGTTCTCTTACCAACAATCTACTACCCCGAAGGGCACCGATAAGCAAAAAACGATATGGTCAATTGGCTCTTTTTATTGTCAGTCGTTTCAAGAGTTTAGTAAGAACTGGGGCGTACATAATTTTCTGACCAAAGATCTGTTGGATGAAATATTGCCGCTTTTTTGCCCCTCCTGGTTTCAATCGTATGTGAATGATGCTAAGAGTGAGGTATGGGCATATATCAGACTCAGTTATATAGAGCTAACTGATTTGGAAAAGCAGGGTTATGTGGAGCTTGGTCCGGAAATCGTGGTGCGTACTTTGCCCAATGTGTTGGTTGACAGTGACCCCAAGAACTGGAAAATTAGATACTTCAGACCTGAGCGCCTTTGGCAATACCCCATCACCCTGGAAAAGCATATTTGGCATCTTTTTGAATATCAATCTAACCTGCATTGGTCTGACAATTACTACGAATTTCAAAATCATGGAGGAAAAAATCCCTGGCGGGGTGCCTTCAAGCAACTCGTGGACGAAAAGAGAATTGACCGAAATCGGTTGTTGAAGGAAACCGTCCTTGCCATGAACAGGAACTTTGATAAAAATGCGTCCGGGTGGTTTGCCAGCCTTTTGTTCGATCTGGAACCTTCCGACAATGAGATCATGGCGCTGCAGGCTGAGCTTTTAGCCCAGTTCTCATCACCTCACAGCAAGATCATCAATAGCTCGTTAAAGCTAATCAAAAAGGTACAGGATAAGCCTGGCTTCAGTGCTCAGGAGTTTATAGTTAATAGTGGTCTGCTGTTAAGTAGTGACACCAAATCGATTGTACAATCGTGCTTGATTATCCTGGATCGCCTTGCGAAGAAGAATCCAAAGTTGCAGCAGGAGCTCTGTAGCCAGGTAGTGCAGGCGTTCATTCAGCAGGATAATGACTTACAGGTTAGGGCGGCACGTTTTATTGAGAAATACGGCGGCAACTATTCGTCAATTATTGACGATCTTACTCCATACCAGGAAACGCTGATGGTGGATGCCAGGGCAATACTTTCCAATGCACTGAATGCCGACAGTATGGAGGTGCCATTGCACCAGGAAGATTTGGAAGATGTAACGGACGATTTCATAGAGGAAACGCCTGAGCCATTCGAAGTGCCCGAAGGGTTCGATGAATTTCTTTTTCTGGCCAGCCAGGCGTTTGACAACAATGACCCGCACCATTTTGACCTGCTGCTGGCAGGTATTATGCAAAATCACAACAAACTGCTTGAAGGCGATACTGACAAGCTGGAGCCTGCCCTCCAAAGAGCCATTAAGAAATTGATAGGCGACTGGACCGCCAGCACCCTATATGTGGATAATATCATGGCTGTTTTCTTTTTGGAATACTGTGAAGTGCTGGCCGCCCGGCACCCGTCACAGGCCCCTGCACTTGGAAAGATGATCGAAGAGGCAAGAGAGAAGGACTTAGACAAAGCAAAAAACACACAGTATTATAAGCAGCGCATATTGCCTTTAGAATATTGGCATACGGAAGACATGACGCCGGTCTACTTTCTTTTCAGGGAGTTATGCCTGCTGGTACTTAACAGGGTCAAGAAAAACCAGCTACCTTCCTTACTTTCCACACCTACGCACTTCCCCTGCTGGGTGGATGGCAGCGTGCTGGTGGCAAGAATAGTGGAGCACCAAAAGCAAAATATCGATGTCAGTGAAGCCGATTTGCAAGTAGCATTAGCCCGTTGCCGCAAGCCTGACGTGCTGCCAGATGGAGTAGAGAAGGTAGAGGGGGAATTAGGAGCCCTTCTAAAATATCATTTTGGAGCCGACGACTTTCGTGCCGACGAAGTTCGGAACCCTCAGGTATGGCTCGTGTCGGCTATCGCCAGGAACGAGCCTATTCCAGAGCGTCTTTTGAAAACTGCGTCAGGGCGCCTCCACGAAGACTACTATACCGGTGTTTTTAACTGGAGCGTTCAAACCTACCGATTCAGAGATAGACGCTACGACTACCAGCGTGGCAAAAGTGTAGAGTTCGACAATACCAGAACGGAGCTTCGTGTACACCGTCCAAAGCAAATCGACACGCCACCACCTCCGTCAAGATTTTTTGGGTTGCTGAAACCAAAGCAGGAGCAACCCGAAATCCCGCTATCAGTGTACGGTAGCCAGCTGATTAAGGAAAAGTGGATGGTTGCAGTGGACAACGATGTGAAGCGCTTTTTCTCTCTAATACCCAACCATCCATCCCCACTGCTAGTCTCGGTGGCTGAAAAAGCATTGAGGTATGACCCGTTAACGTCAGAAACAGAAAAAAGGACGGTGATCAGGACACTGGAATACCTTGCGACCATCTGGTCAGACTGGGGCGATACGCCTAATGAATTCCTGGGTATTATCATGACCTGCTCCGATAAAACCGCCCGAACCATTGCTGGGGAGCTTTGGGTGACAGGTGTGACGACGAACACCATCAGGAGCGAACAGGTGGGCTGTGCCGTGGGAAAGGTTTATGAAGGCAATTTAGCACCGGTGAAAAGGTTCTCTGATTTGGCGTTGACTATCTACACCATTTCCACAAAGCACAAACGAGCCATGTTCGACCTGATAAAGGCCTGTCTTACTGAATTGCCGGATGAGCCGGTTCGGAATCTCAAAAAGCTGCTTGAGCTACTGAAAGAAACAATTTACGACCGGGAGTTGCTGACCAAGGATCACAAGCTGATGAAAAAGCTGACAACCTGGAAAGAAAGTAGCGGGCTAACCAAGCTTGTCGAAAGTATCATTTGATTGAGTTCCAGTGCTAAAATGGGGTTCCGCTGGCAGCGAGACAGAGTTCCTGCCTAAACCAGCTGGCCAGAGCTGCCCAGACTACAAAAGTTTGGGAGCCCAGCCAGCGCTGGGTTTTCGTGGCGCCGCTGCCAGCCAAGCCGCCTTACGCCTAACAGACAAAACTTTTGTAGTCTTTGTTGCCGCCCTCCGCAACTCGGAGCTCAATAGCTTTTCTGAAACCGAGCATACTTCCCTCGCCTGGCGCACCCTTCCGGAGCCAAATGCTCTGATTAAAGGGGTTACTCTCGCCACCCTGCAAGTGTAACCCCTTTAATGACCGGAGCGATAAAGGTTTTTTAATAGTGCAAGCTGGCCAACGCCGCCCAGACTACAAAAGTTTGGGAGCCCAGCCAGCGCAGGTTTTTCGCAGCACCGCTGCCTTACGCCTAAAAGACAAAACTTTTGTAGTCTTTGATGCGGCTTTCCGCAGCTCGGAGCTCAATAGCTTTTCTGAAACCGAGCATACTTCCCTCGCCTGGCGCACCCTTCCGAAGCCAAATGCTATAATTAAAGGGGTTACTCTCACCACCCTGCAAGAGTAACCCCTTTAATGATCGGAGGGACAAAGGTCTTTTTTCATCCCATTGACCAGAGTGCACCGGCAAAGTTCTATGCCGTAGTGAACGCCACAGGAGAAGTCAACCAGCGGGGTATTTCGCAGGAAATCGCTGAAAGATCTACTGTAACACCTACCGACAGCATGGCTGTGGTGGAAGCTTTGCTTACCATGATCCCCAAAATGCTTGCCGATGGCAAGATCGTCAGGCTGGGGGAGCTAGGTACTTTTTACACCAGCGTAAAGTCGGAGGGAGCCACCAGCCCCGAAGAGTTCAAAAAGAGCCATATTGCTGCTGCCAAGGTAAGGTTCAGACCAGGCAAAGTTTTTATGAGAACGCTCCAGGCAGCTGACTTTAAGCGGATCAACAACGGCACCATGCCACCGGAGCCGACTAACGGCAGCACTCCCTGATTTGGGGCCTGAAAAAGTTGGTGAAGAGTTGAAAAAAGATGGCGAACTTTCCGGAAAAGTTGGCCGGAAAACCAGGACTCAACGCCAACTTTTAAAGACCCGGCGTAAAAAGCCCCGGAAGTGAGCAGTTTCACTGCCGGTTAAGATGATGAAAAAGGCTTTCGGGCCTTTTTTTGTTGGGATAATTTTGAGGGCAAAAGTAAGATTTGACACTGCGACTGAAGCTCTGGGCTTTGACCCCAAACTCCAACCAACAGGAAGACACCCATTAAAAGATGATTAGAAACTGGGGGTTATTCCCGGCTATCAGCCGACCTACCGACACCTTGGATTCCAGCAGGCCGTTGCCGCACAGGTGTTATTTTGCTTGTAAGGCAAAATATTAAATCAACTGAAAATGCTCTGAGATCGGCCAGCAATCAATAGGGGTACTATCTAAAAGATATTTTCCTATAATAGGTTATTATTTTGCCTCATCTGAATCCATAAATTTGTTAAATTTGTAGGATACCTAATAAGGAAAAAATGTCGAAGATAAATCGTATTATCGACGTTTTGTCAGTACTAAACACTGAGAAACGAGATGAATCAATAAGCTCCATAATAAAATACACACTATTCAGCCTTGGTCAAGCGGCAGGTATCGATGAGCTTTTAGAATACATATCTCTCGAGTATGAAATCGCTCTAAATAAAGGTGAGGTTGAAGAGATAGCTACCACATTGCTCGAAGAAGGAATAATTATTCAAGAAAAGGGCGCAATCAAAATTGCTAAAGAATCTGCTGATCAAATTTCGAAAAAACAACTTGAGAGCCGATCCGTTTTGCAAAAGGGTTTTACACAATTTCAAACTTCATACAAGCGTATATGTAAAGGAGATGTTCCTTTTGAGGTGCTTGAAGAAATTCATAAAATACTCATTGACTACATTAATGAATGTTTCTATGTATATGGAAAAGCGGCAATCAATTTATTTAAGCCATTTGACTCAGGTCATGACTTCGACATTGCTTCTAGAAAGAAGATTCTTGACAGTGCCATATCAAAGATAGCAGACAGCAAACACAAAAGGCACTTCGAACAATATGTAAAGGAATTTCCTTCGCTACTTACAGACGATGAGGAGTTGTTTTTGGAGCGGCTGGCTGATAAAACTGAATATTTTTTTGCGCTTGGACTTTCTCAGGAATTGTTTAACGAAATTCAGAATATCAATCCTGTCAACCTAGATCTGTATTTAGATACTAACGTATTATTATCTGTACTAAACTTGAGAATGCATACAAGTAATGAAGCTTGTATCAAGCTAATGAAGCTGATAAAGGAAAACTCCCAATCATTAAATATTTCAATTTATTACACTAACAAGACATACAATGAGCTAAAACGCACAAAGAATGAACTGGAGGATTTAGTCTCCAAAGCTGATATTAGTAAGAAGATTATTGAGGCTGGCATGAAAAGTGGTAGAATAGATTCCTACACCTCAAGTTATTACGAAGAGTACCTCAAGTTTGGAAACGCAGCTAAACACCCTACGGAAAAACTCAAAAGAGCTGTTGAAATATTGGATTCACTTGGAATCAAAATAGACAGGAAAGAGTATGATCAAATCCTGTCATCCGAAAATTTCAAAGACCAGCTTTCCGAATATAATAAGTTTCAACAAATAAAAAATGAAGCGAGAGCAGAGAAAAATCTGCAGCAAAGGAAGGAAAAAGACATTTATAAGGTAGAACATGACGTACTTATACGAGAAATCCTTTTAGAAAAGAGGGAAGCTCTACCGAACGCAAGTTCAAATGATTTGATGTCAAATCGATTTTATGGGTTGACTTTAGACAAGGTTCTGATTGACTTTGATAGATTCTCTCTAAAGAAGAAATATCTAAACGAAGATGTATTTGTTCCCACTTTTTTCACACCTACATACCTCTTAAAAAAACTTTATAAGTATTTACCTCTAGAAAGTAGCGATTATAGAAAGGCCTTTATTTCTGCAGTATCATCTCCTGTTTTTGAAGACAACAGGGCAGCAAGTAGAACCGTTCAACTTGCATTGGCAGACTTTCATGCCTTGGGAATCGATGACGATGATTTCATTATTAAGTGTTTGACAAATGATTTCTTTTTAGATGAATTTCGACAAAAGAAGGAGGAAGATAGCTTAGAAGATATTAAGGTATTTGTAGAAAATGAACTGCAAAAAAACTACAAACAAATTCTCATTGAAAAACAGCAGAAAGAGACTGAACTAGCCCAAATAAAGGAAAAAAATATCCGCCTTGAAGTTGAGAAATTGGAGTTTGATATCGAAAACACCACGCTCAAGACCAAAGAAAAAGATCTTAAAACAGATGTAAGCAATCTTGAATTGAGTTTAAAGTCGCTAAAAAAGACAATTGAGAAATTAAATGAAGCGCCGACCGAACAGGTAAACCAATATACTTTAGATGATAAGATTCAGATTAGTAATTTATCCCGCCAAGCAGCTCATTTTGAAGAAAAATACAAGTCTTTGAAAGGCATCTCAGATCAAGCCTTAGCCACAGCGACTTTAAAAAAATGGCAGAATTTTGGCTGGGTGTCTTTTGCGCTCGGCATCCTCGTTGTGATAATAGTGGTCTTGGCTTTTGCATTTCAAAACAATAGTTTCAATTACATTGCAAGGTTTTTAAACTGGGCCGAAACGTTACCGTCTCTCCGCCAGGAAATAGTTAAAATAGCGTTCACAAGTATGCTTGCTCTGAGTGAATTTTTACTTGGGAGGATTTTTTATCGACGAATAATAGATCGTAAATCGATTGAGGAGCACAAAAAAGAGATTTTAAATAGCATTGAAAATGCAACTTCCGAAGAGTCAAAAAGCTGAATTAACATCTCCCTGAACTGCAAATTGTACATTCCATACAGCAGGCATCGGCTTGTGGCTAGCAGGTAGAGGCGGTTGCGGAAGATAATGGTGGTCAATTTCATCTGTATAAAATTTACTTTTTAGGGGCCAGATGGAATAGCCAAAACCTTTTGGAAGCGATAGTCGACTATTCTCCGACTTTATTCATTCCGCTGGGTATGGACTTTCCTTATGGCTATTTCATGTAATTGTTTATTTTCAATCGTATCAAATGCCAGAATTCATATGCGGTTACTTTCTGCCATAGTTTTCCTTGGATTCCTCTTTAGTGCTTCTTTAGCCCAGTCGCAAAATGTTTCTTTTGAATCGGAAGAGCAGTTTTCTGAGTTCATTGATTTTTTGAATATGAAAAACAGTGATGGCAAAAGGTTTTACAGCAGGATTTATATGAAGAATCTCAGTTCATCTGACTTGGAAAATGAATATACGTTAATGCCAGACACAGCCATTGTTTTAGATAATCACGTATTACTTGCTTACGATCTGCAACAAAACGATCCGCTTGGAAGAATTACCAGGCAAATACTATTGTATTCACTCAACGGCCGTTTTGAGGATGTGTTGACCATAAAACCATTTTATGAAGACTGGGCCGAAGATGCCACTTATTATTTCTACGAAAGCTACGTGGTAACTAATAATACGCTGGTAGTATCACGAACAAGAAGAAATCATTTGGTAGTGCCGATTGTGAATGTGCCGAGAGGTGAGAATATTACGCAGTCCATAAGCTTTTATACTATTGGGCCAAAATTCATTGTGGACACTGATAAGCAGCAGTATCAGGAGACAGGCTATATGTATACGTTCGAAAGCCTGGCACCGCTAAGTCGCTTAGATAAAAATGAGTTAAGGCTGGTGAGAAACTACTTTTTCGCCAAATATGACTTTGAGTTCTCCGATAAGGAATTAGAAAATTACTATCTGAACCATCTCATGTATTATAAGCCAACCTATAAAAATGTATCAGATCGACTGACCAGCAATGAAAAAATGGTTGTGAATTTCATCCTTCGGCTTGAGGCTGAAAAGTAGCTTTCAGTATGCTGTATGGTTCTAGGTTCTAACTAACAGATTGCTTCGGTCGTTTGATGACTGGTAAAATAGATAGCCATTTATTCTACTCCCTCGCAATGACGGTCAGGTGGTGTTTGGTGCTTCGAAAGTACTATTGTTGTATACCAACCGACTAGATCCCTCAAATAAACCTCTCCCTGTACTGCAGATTATACATCCCGTACAACAGGCATAGGCTCGTGGCTACCAGCAGGTAGAGGCGGTTGCGAAAAATAATGGTGGTCCAGATGAACTCGCTCATGTCACGGGGTTCGCTGAAGGGGTTGAGGAATACGTTGTAGGGGCTGCTTTGCAGCGGGTTGGCAAACACAAAGAACATAAAAGCAATGATCACAATCACGATGGCGGTGCCGTTGCCATTGCGGATGAGGGTAGACACCACAAAGGCCACCGAGGAAAGGAAGACAATTGGAAACATGACCTGGCCCAGCATTGGCAGTATGTCGAAGCGGAGCAGGGTGAAGTTGGCCAGCGCTGCCAGCACCACCAGAATAGCTGCTGCCACGCCGGCGGTGATCACAAAACGCACCAGCCACACCTTGTAGCGGTAATTGGGAATGCCGAAGATGGTTTCCAGCATTTTGGAGTCGTCGTCGTTTTGAATGCCATAGGCCATGGGGTAGAAGATAAGCAGCAGGCCGGGGAACACAAGGAAGCCGTAAATAACAGCCTCGTTGAAGTTGGGGTCGTCGAAGATGGCAATGAGCACGATAAACCCAAAAAACAGGAAGGCCGCCACCACAAAGTACACAAACTTGTTGGCGAAGATCACCTTGATATTGTAGGTGATCAGTCTATACAGCAGAAACAGGTAGCTCTTCATTCTTCTTGTTGTTTTTACTTTTCATTAACCACAGGTAGGCATCTTCGAGGTTGGCCCGCACCGGCGTGGCGTCGGCCCGGGGCTGCTCACCCGCCAGGCATTTCACCCGGATCTTGTCGCCTTCCCGCATATGGTGCACAATCACATAGTGGCTCTTTTCTTCTTCAAACTGCTCAGGAGAGAGGTGAAACTCCCACACCTTGCCTTTGGCCAGCTCCGCCATGGAGGTGGGGCTGCCGTTGTACTCGATATTACCGGAAATGAGCACGGCCAGGTGGTTGCAGCTGCTGGCAATGTCTTCGATGATGTGGGTGGAAAACACCACAATGCGCTCCCGGCTCAGCTCCACCAGCAGGTTGCGGAAGCGGATGCGCTCCAGAGGATCCAAACCGGCCGTGGGTTCATCCACCACCAGTATTTTGGGCAGGTGAAGCAAAATCTGGGCAATGCCTATGCGCTGCTTCATACCGCCGGAGAAGGAGCCAATCTTTTTGTGCTGGTGCTCGTCCATGTGCACGGCCCTGAGCACGTACTGCACCCTGTCTTCTCTTTCTTTCTTGTTGCTGATCTTCCGCAGGATGGCCTGGTAGTCGAGGAACTGGTAGGGCGTCATGTTTTCGTAGGTGCCAAAGGCCTGGGGCAGGTAGCCGATAAGGCCCTGGAGCTCCTCCCGCTTCAGCGTGGTGTCGTGGCCGTTGATCCAGATTTTGCCATAGCTCTGGTCCATGATGCCGCACAAAATCCGCATGAGGGTGGTTTTGCCGGCGCCATTGGGCCCCAGCAAACCAAACATGCCCTGCTCAATGGTGAGGCTCACGCCCTTCAGCGCTTTGAACTGCGACTTCTTAGGCTTCACAAACGGAATGGCCAGGATCAGCTGCCAGTACAAGCGCCGGATGCCTTTGAAGCGACCAGTGAGCTGCTGCGGATCCACAGGTTTCTTTTTCAGCTTATTGGCCATGCGCACCAGGAACAAGCCCACGAACCAGCCGACGATCAGCACAATGCCCAGGCCTTTCACCTGGATATCGGCATAGAGGTACAGGGCACTCACGACAGGGAAGACCCAGTAGAGGAGTCCGCCCAGGAAGCTGAACAGCCGTGGTCGCTTGCCATCGGCCCATTGTTCCACATCGTGGAAGATGGAAAGGAGCAGGGCATGCAGGCCGATCATGAACACCAGCTGCCAGAAGGCTTTGTCGAGGAAGAAATAGATGAAATAGACAAGGAAGCCCATGAGGGCCACTTGCCAGATCAGGTTTTGCAGAATGCTCTTGCCTGTGATGATTTCTTCACCCCGCTCATCGAACAGGTGCTTGTTGCCTTTCCATTCTCTCAGCCAGCGGCCGGGCCTGCCATACACCTTGGTGAGGTTTTGCACCTCAATATGCATTTTCTCGTCCTTGCCCACCATTTTGGCATTGGCCTGGCGCAGGGAGGTCATGATAAAATGGGTGCCCCCAGGCACAAGGATCAGCGCCGACAGGAACCAGATGGACTGCCAGAGAAAGCCTTCTATCTGGGTGAAGATGAGGATGGACAGGGTAGTGATCAGGGCAATTTGGCCAAACTTGATCACAGGCTTCAGGCCACGGAACCAGTCGAGCACACTTTCGAAGCCCGCACTCATGGTGGGGATGTAAATCAGCGTGAGGATGGTGGCGAAGGCCAGCCCGCCCATCACGGTGATGGCAAAGGGCTGCCCAATGCTGACCACGTATTCTGCTTCACCCATGGCCAGGGGCAGCATGGCCACAATGGTGGTGATGGACGTGATGAGGATGGGCCTGATGCGGGAAATACCGCTCATGATCAGGGCCCTGTATTTGTTGTAGCCCTGGCGGCGCAGCAAATGCGAATAGTCGATGAGGATAATGCCGTTGTTCACCACCACCCCCAGCAGGATCAGGAATCCGATGAGGGTGTTGGCGTTGAGCAAAGAATTGCCGGTAAGCGTGAGCCCGATAAAGGCGCCAATGGCCGCCAGCGGAATGGAGAACATGATCACCACGGGCAGGTAGAGCGATTCGAACACAGCCGCCAGGATCATGAAGATGATGATGATGGCAGCAGCAATAAGAAAGTAGAACTCGTCGAATAGCCCTTCGTCGTGCACCACGTCCGCCACAATGCCGGAGGGGATATTGATGCCCGCCACGATCTGGTCGATTTCCAGCCGGGAGGCTTCCAGCAGCGACTCGGAGTTCACCACTTCGTCGATAAAGCTGTAGGTGATCTCAATGCGTTTCTCCTGGTTGAGGCGCCTGATCCGGCTTTCCCCGGCGGAGTAAATGACCGAGCCAATGTCGGCCAGGGTATGAGTAGCGCCTGCGGCATTGGTGATAGGCATTTCCCGCAGGTCCTTCATGTCTTTGGCGCCCACTTCCACCTGGTCCTGCGTGCGGATGGTGATTTCAAATTCTTCGTCGCCGCTCACAAAGTTGGAGCCGGAGGCAAAGGAGGGCTGGAAGTCGTTGAGACCGGTGGACACGTCCTGCTGGGTGATGCTGTTGGCGCTCATGCGGCGCTGGTCGAACAAAATATGGGCTTCCGGCCGCTCGGGGCTCACATTCACCGTGCTGCGCTCCACCGACTGCAGGCTGGCAATGAAAGTGTTGATGTCGTTGGCAATGGACTGCATGGCTTCGTAGTCGCTGCCTTTGATGATGACCTGCTCGGAGGCACTGCCAATGCCCAGCATGCGCTCGAAATCGTCGGAAGGAGAGAAGCCGCCACCGTCCTGGCCTGCGGAAGCAGGTGGCGCATCGAGAGAAATGTCGAGGTCTTCAAAGTCGTCGGCTATGGCACTGAGCCTGTTTCTCAGGTCGGCAGCCGAAATGGTGTCCAGTTTGTTGAAGCCTTCTACCACCTGCACCGTAAGCACAGAGCTGCCTTCCGATACCTGGCTGATGAGCTTGTCCACTACGGGAATGGCCATCACCTTTTCTTCTATCTTTTGCGTGAGCAGATCAGTAGACGCCAGCGTAGCACCCTGGGGCATGGTCACGAACATGTTCATGTTCTCGGTTTCCACTTCGTTGAGGCTGGCCACACTGACCAGCAGGCTGAGGCCAATGGTAATAAAGAACAGCACAATGCCGCCGATAATGGTAAAGGCGGGCCTTCTGAAGCACGACTTCAGGATGACCATATACATCTGGATGGTGCGCTGACGAATGGAAGCGTTCTTAATCAAAGGCGCCTTTGCCTCGTCAGTCTTGTCGATGGCCGCATGGGCCAGCATGGGAATGAGCACCAGAGCCACTACGAGCGACACCAGCAGGGTGGAGATGATGGAGACGCCGATTTGCGTGCCAATGGTGGTCGCCAGGAAGTTGGTAGAAAAAATAAAGGGCAGGAACACCGTGACGGTGGTCAAAGTAGCTGCGATGACTGACCGCATCACTTCTTTGGTACCCTGCACCACGGCTTCTTCGGGTGGCTTTTTGTTCACCACATGGCGGTAGATGTTTTCGATCACCACCACGCTGTTGTCGAGCAGCATGCCGATGGCCAGGGCCATGCCAATCAGTGTGAGGCTGTTGATGGAGATGTCGTAGGCGTAGAAGAAGTTGAAGGCCGTATACACAGAAATAGGAATGGCCAGGGCTATGCTGAGGATGAACTTGAGCCGGCGGAGGAATACCCACAGCACGAAGATGGCCAGCAGTCCGCCGGTAATGGCCAGCTGCTGGATCTGGTCGATGTTTTTGCTCATCGCCTCGGCCTGGTTGTTCTGCACCACTATCTGCACATCCATGGGCTCCAGCTCTTCGTTGAGCTCGTCGATGGCGGCCAGTGTCTTGTCCGACAGGGCAATCAGGTTGGCCTGCCGGTCTTTGGACAAGCGGATGGACACGGCATCCTTTCCGTTGACCCGGCTGAGGGTGGTTTGCTCTTTTACACCAAAGAACACCTGGGCTACATCGCTGAGGAGCAAAGGGCCTTTTTCCGATACCACCAGGCTTTCGATGTTCTTGATGTCTTTGAGCTCGGCAGTCACATTCACAAACACATTCTGTCCGTTGAGCTCTACCTGCCCCACAAAGGCACTCTTGTTGGAGTTTTGCGACAGCACGCCGCTGATGGTATTGGGTGTGATGCCATGGGCTTCGCACACAGCGTTGTCCATGATGATCTCCACGGTCTTTTGTCTGCCGCCAAATACTTCCACGCCACCCACGCCGTCGATCTCACTCAGGCGGTCGAAGATGTACTGGTCGGTCACGTTTCTCACCCGGTCGACGCCACCGCCGCCCAGCACCTGCACGTCCATGAAGGCGTTGGAAAACTGATCGGTGTCGATCTTGATGATATTGACGACAAATTCCGGCGTGAGGTTCGCCTTGATGCTGGCCACCTTTTGCTCCAGCTTCAGGTAGGCGTATTTGGTGTTGGTGCCCTGCACAAAGGAAATGAAGATCATTCCCTGGCGACTGTCGGCCGTGGCGCTGATCTCGTCGATGCCTTCCAGGGTGCCTATCACGCCTTCCAGCGGAATAATGGCCTGGCTTTCCATGTATTTAGGATCTACCTCTGAGGCGGCACTTACCTGCACAATGAGGATGGGCAGCTCCACATTGGGAAAGAGCTCCACCGGCAGTTTGTTGTACGAGATATAGCCCATCACCGAAAACCCGATGAAGAGCATCGATACCAGCACTTTCCGCTTGATGATGGTATGTAAAAGTCCGGTGTTAGGCATGAGAAGCTTTGGTAAAGCGGCGTTTTACATTTGACAGTTTCCCTACAATGCTTTCGATTGTTTCGTAAAAACACGGGATCACAATCAACGTGAGCAGGGTAGACGTTACCAACCCACCGATGACGGCCACTGCCATAGGCGCTCTGAGTGCAGCACTTTCGCCAAACCCGAAGGTGAGAGGCAGCAGGGCCAAAATGGTGGTGAGACTGGTCATGACGATAGGGCGGAAGCGTCGCTGCCCGGCATCGAGGATAGCGTCCCGAATGGGCATGCCGTCCCGTTTGTTCTTGTTGATGCTGTCGACGAGGATAATGGCGTCGTTCACGGCAATACCGGCCAGCATGATGATGCCGATAAAGGCCATCATGTTCAGAGGCATGCCCAGGATAAAGAAGGAGAGGAGCGCACCCACACCAGCCAGCGGAATGGTCAGCAAAATGGTGAAGGGGTGGAGCAGCGACTCAAACTGAGACGCCAGCACCATGTACACCAGCACAATGGACAGGATGAGTGAGAAAGTAAGGTTCTGCATCGATTCCCTGCGCTTGAGCTCCTGGCCAGCTACTTTGATCTTGTACTGGGGTGGCACTGTCAATCCTGAAAGGCCGTCTTCCAGCGACTTCACCACCTTGTCGTAAGGCTTTTCCTGGTTAACCCTGGCGCTGATAAGCACCACCCGGTTTTGGTTCTTACGATAAATGGAGTTGGTAGCAAACTCTGTCGTGATGCGGGAGATCTCACCTAAAGGAATTTCCTGCTCTCCGCTTTTGATCCGCATATTGTCGAGGTCGGCCAGTGATACCTCAGGCACTTTGATTTCGATGTCCTGCATTTCGCCGCTCCGTTCAATGGTGCCGGCATGCTTGCCTTCCAGCTGGTCTTTGATTTGAGTGACCACGTCTTCAATGGACAGCTTGAAGAGGCCAGCCCTGTACTTGTCCACATCCACCTGGATCTGGGGCACACCCTGCTCGAGGTTCGACATGGGCTCGTAGATGTCGGCGTTGCGGGTCATCACTGCTATCACGGAGTCTGACAACGAACCGAGGGTTTTGAAGTCGGTGCCACTGATTTCTACAGCCAAAGGCATTTGCTCATCGCCCAGCACGGCATTCAGCGCACTTTCATCGTTGGAAAAAGTAGCTTCCAATCCCGGAATACTTTCGAAGTAAGTGGACAGCCTGTCGGTGATGGCGGCAATGGCCAACTCCGTGCTTTCATTGAAGATCAGCTTCAGGTTGGCCGTGTTTTCTTCATACACATTCTCGTTTTCAATGCCCGACTGGGTTTGCTCCGGCCCGATGTGGGCATACACTTTGTCGAGCTGCCCTTCAAAAAGCTGAAACAGCTGGGCTTCGATCTGTCCGACTGTCGATGACGTGCGGGCGAGAGCGGTGCCATTGGCCAGCTTGAGGTCTACTGAGATGGCCCGTGTGCCCGACTGCGGCATGTATTCGCTGCCAATGACCGACACCAGCTGAAACGACCCCACCACCAGTACCAACGAGGCAATGATGAAGGCGATGCGGTATTTAAGCACACCATCGAGGAAGCTGCGGTAACGGGTGAACTTTAGGGGCTGCACTTCCAGCACGGTCTTGTCATTTTTGAAAACCCTGGCAAACAGGGTGGGAATCACCAGGATGGCTACGGCCAGCGAAGACAGCAGTGAAAAGGCCACCGTCCAGGCCTGGTCACGGAAGAGCTCACCGGAGGGGCCTTGCAGGTAAACGATGGGCAGGAACACGATGATGGTGGTGAGGGTAGAGGCGGTAATGGCGCCGCTGACCTCGGCGGTACCAGCAATGGCAGCGTCGATGACACTGAGTCCTTCTTCCCGCTTTCGGAAGATGGCTTCCACCACCACAATGGCATTGTCGACCAGCATGCCAGCACCGAGGGCCAGACCACCGAGCGTCATCACGTTCAGGGTAAGCCCATTGAAATACATCAGGTTAAAGGTGGCTATGATGGAGATGGGAATGGCAATGCTGATGACCAGCGTGGAGCCTATCCGGCGCAGGAACACAAACAGCACCAGCATGGCAAAAAGGGCGCCGTACAAGCCCGATTCTTTCACCTCGTCGATAGCGCCCTGGATAAACCTTCCCTGGTTTTGGATGATCACAAACTCGTAGCCGGGAACGGACGTCTTGAGGCCTTCCAGCACCTCGGTGAGCTCGTTCACAGCGTTTACTGTGTTGTACCTTGTTTCCTTGTAAATGGACATGCCCAGGCTTCTGCGCTGGTTCACCCGCACGATGCTGCCGACTTCTTTGTCCATGATTTTGAGCGTGGCGACCTCCCGAAGCAATACTGGAACCTGATTACTGTTTATTGATTGATTACTAGGTGTTTGTGTTGTTTCAGTTGAAGTAGTTGTTACGGGTGTTGTGCTGGCTGCCGGTGTGGAAGTTCCTGCGGTAGTGTAGCCCACCACGAGGTTTTCCAGGTCTTCGGGCTGCTCTATGATGCCCAGGCCTTTGATGATATATTTTCTGCCCAGTTCTTCAATAAACCCTCCGGAAACGTTGCGGTTGTAGCTCTGAATTTTAGCTACAAGGTCGTTCACTGTAAGCCCAAAAGAAGCCAGCTGATGAGGGTCTGTTTCGAGCACAATTTCTTTTTCTTGTTCACCAGACAAGCGCACTTCGGCAATGCCCGGCAGGCGGATGAGCTCGTTCCTGAAATTGGTTTCGGCTACTCTGCGCAAGGCATCAAAGTCATTGGAGGCCGGGTTGTAGATCCCAAGGATCATGACCGGTGTGGCATTGGGATCAAACTGCGAAATGGCAAACTCGTCGATGTCATCGTTCATTGAAAAGCTCGACAGGGACTTCTGCAGATCGAGAAAGGCCTCGTCCATGTCCTTGCCCCAGTCGTAGTTGACAGTGACCCTGCCATAGCCCGTCTGGCTGATAGAGCTGACCTCCACGGCTCCACTCTGGCGGATGGCAATGGACTCAATGTTCTCAATGAATTGCTTTTCAATCTCCGACGGCGGGCGGATGCCCGCTTTGAGCTCCACGAACAGGGTGGGGTTCTTCAGGTCAGGGAAGAGCTCTATCCCCAGCTTATCGAAGGAAATGGATCCAAGAAGGATGACCGCCATCACCATCATGAGAATGGTAACGGGATAGGACACGGCCATGGAGACTATCTTTTTCAAAGTACTTGGAGTTAGAGGTTAATGGTTATTTTTTTCAATTGTCATATTCAGTTATCAGTAATTAGTTATCAGTCATCAGTCTGTTTCACTACTTACTGCTTACTATTTACTCCTCACTTCCTTACTGAATCACACTTACTTTGCTCTTGTTCCTCAGCGTTTCAAAGCCGGTGACCACCAGGCGGTCGTTGACCTTGAGGCCGTCGAGTACTTCGATCACATCCTGGTTTTCCAGGCCGGTCGTTATCTTTTTCTCGGTAGCTATCCCGTTTTCCACAGTGAACACCACTTTGCCGTCCTGGCGGGAGATGATGGTTTCCTTGGGGATGACGATGGTGCTGTCACGCTGCTCAGAAAGAATGGCTGCTTTGATGAACATGCCGGGGCGGAGCAGTTTCTTGTCGTTGTTGATCTGTAATACGCTTTGGAAGGTCCTGGTCTCCGTGTCGATGACAGGGGAGATTTGGCTGATTTTTCCGAGGATGGTGTCGGTAGCCAGGTTGTAATTGGTAATCTGCACCAGCTGATTGAGCGTTACCTCTGGCAGGTGCTTCTCGGGCAGCTTCACATCCATGAGCAGGTGTTTGTACTCCATCACTTTGAAAAGCTCCTGTCCCTGGTCGATGCGGACGCCATCGGTATGGTAGGGAATCGATACAATCACCCCGGTAAATGGCGCTTTGACGAACATTTTGGCTTTCTGGATCTCCGCATTTTCGTAGGCGTATTTCGAATTTACATAGTCGATTGACGCCTGGTTGAGTTCTGTTTGGGTCACACCCCCTTTTTCGAACAGCGACTTTTGTTTGTTGAGGTTGTTTTCCGATACCTCCAGGCTGAGCTTTTTTCCATCGAGCTGAAGGTTGTTTTCAAACTCCTTGTCCTCCAGTCTGATAATGACCTGGCCCTGTCTCACGGCGTCGCCAAGGGCAAAAGGACGCCCGGTGGCCGGATTGGTTTGCAGCCTGTAAATGCCCGTGAGCTCCGACTTGATGGCGCCTTCCTTGGAGGAATAGACGGTGCCTGTGGTCTCGATGAACCGGGAGATCGACTGGGGCTTGATGATGGTCACAGAAACGGGGATTTTTATCTCGGTTTGGATATTGGATTCCTCGTTGTTGCAGGCAGTGACGGCCAGCAGCACCAGCAGGGCTCCGACAGTATTTTTAACGCTTTTCATGTATGTCGTCCGTGTCATAATATGTATGATCAGTAGTGGTCTTAATTAGAATTAGGAATAACAGGCTGCTGGTGTTCGAAGTCGTAAAGTGAAAGGATCTTCATGTTCAGCAACTCAATTTTATAGTTGATGAGCGCACTGGCCAGCGCACTTTTCTTGTCCGACAGCTGGCTCTGAAAGCGGTTGAGGTCAATGCTTGTCAGGTCACCGTTTCGGTAGCGTTCCAGGTTGATCTCGTAGGTCAGCTGTGCATTCTTTACGTTTTGCTGTGCTATTTCTATCTGGTTTTCCAGGTTCTGCAGACTTCTGTACGTCTTTCTGATATTGATAATGATGTCGTTCTTCTGGTTTTGCAGGTCTATTTTGGTGATATCGAGGTTGGCGTTGCTGGCTTCCATGCGTGCCTTGTTTTCGCCCCAGTCCCAAATAGGGATGCTGAATGATATTGCTACCCTTGGGTTGACTGTTGGCGAATCGTATACCTGCGGGGCATTGATGTTGTCGCCAAAGATCCCCATCGACAAGGCCACGGCACCCTTGAATTCGTTGAGGGACTTGGTTCTGGTCAGCTCAAATTGTGAACGTTCAATGTCAATGGTGCGCTGCCTGAGCTCCACCCGGTTGCGTAAACCCATCTCAATGGCCTGGTTAAGGTCCACCTCCCGGGTCACAAACTTGATGTCCACCTGTACGGCGATCTCCTCATCGAGGCCAATGCCCAGCAGCAGTTTCAGGTCGTCCGCCGCATTGTCAAGTGTTACCTGGTTGTTTTCCAGCGTTGAGCGGGAGGTGGCCAGGTTGAGTTCTGCCTGATAAAGCTCTTCCATGGCAAGCAGGTCGGCATCTACTTTATTCTTCGTGATTTCGTAGCTGATCTCCTGGTTTTCCAGTTCTGCTTTGGAAATCTCCAGGCTGTTCTGACTTTGGTAAAAGGAATAGAAAGTTTGGGTGACGTTTCGCTCCAGTGTCAGCAGCTGAAGTGCATTGCTGATTTGTGCGTTCTCCAGGTTGAGTTCCAATTCTCGTGTCTGCAGCTTGTTTCTGTTGTAGGTGAAAATGGGTTGGTCTACCTGAAGGTATAAATTATTACTATAGGTCTTTGTTCTAACATCTTGAAATTCAGAGTAGTTATCTCTGTACCCAAACCGGTTAATGAGCGAAACCGTGCCATCGGTGGCTGAGATGGGCTGGGAGACCGAAAAGTTAGCGAAGGAGTTATAGTCCTCGTTGGTGTTCCAGCGGGAAACCAGGTCATTGAACAGCCTGGTTCTGTTATAGTCGAATGGCGTCACGTCCAGGCCAAACCTCGACTTCATTGCCAGTCGCTGGGCATCGAGGCTCTTTCGGTTGCTGTACAGGTTAAGCCTCGATTTCTTGATATCCGGGCTGCTGGTCTGGGCAATCTGGATGGCCTCTTCCAGGGTGAGTACTTGCTGTGCAAAGGCACCCTGTGCCGACAGCAAACTCAACACGATTACCGCCACTATGGCCCCAAGAAGCAGGAGGGGCCGCTGGAAAGCATTTGGTCTCATAGGATTCGCTTTGGTTTGTCTTTTAAAGCTCATATCGTTTATTGTTTCACCCATTTCACGGCGTCGGCATATACAGTACCAAATTCACTCTCGTCGGAGAGTACCACTTTCCCACCATTCTGCCCGAAGTAGTAGGAGCCCAGGTAGTTCCAGCCAAACTCTGCTTTGGAAATATTGAATTTGATGTCGTCCGTTCCGTCACTGTGATGGATGGCGTAGTTATAGTCGAATTGTTGGTTATTATCGTCCCGTCCGTTGAACTCATTCTGGTTTTTGCCCATCATGTACACATAGACGTCATAGAAGCCTTCGTCAGGAAGCTTAGCCTCCCAGACGGCCAGCTTGTCGCCATTGCCCGACCTGGTGAAGTGTGCAGAGCGGACAGATTTGCCGTAGAAAGTGGAGCCAGTGGTGGCCCTCCATTTCGAACGGGAGCGGTGCCAGTTGCCAAAGTATTTCTGATCAGAGGGGCTTTTGCTGTCGAGATAGGCCCTCAGGTAAGTAGGCTCCACGGGGCTGAACGTGCTGAATCCGGAATCCTCATTGTCGACAATCACCTCACTTTGGCTGGTGGCCACGGTAGGCGGTAGCACCCTTTCCCCTTCAAAGAGCGTGGTCAGCTTGCGGGGACTGAATATGCCTGTCGACATGGTGATCACTGAAGGGATATTCCTTGAAATGAGCGTATTGATGGTTATTTTGTCAGGCTTTTCGTCGAGCACAAATCCCAGCTGTTTTGCTTCGCCTACTTTGATCACAGAGAGGTAGCCGGGTGCTTCCTCTTTTACCTGCTGGCTCTCCCTTCGCCGGGAAAATTGATTGTCGTTTCCACCGTCATCAGCATTGAATTTCACCTCAATCACTCCATCATTGTCGCCTGTGTTTTTAATATCAAGCAGCACCTGATAGCGCTTTCTGTCGCCATCGAGCACTTCAAACTTTTGTACATTGTCTATTTCAAACGCTGGTTGTGCGGTGCTGAAATACACCTGTCTGATCACAGGGTCAATGTCGAGGCCAAAGTGTTGCTGCAGCGCCGCCCGAAAATCACCGTAGCTGGTGAGCTGGTGCTGGTGGCCGTTGATCCAGTTTTGCACAAAACGCTTGAATTCATCTTGCCCCAGCAATTGCCCCAGGTAGGCAAACAGGTACTGGCCTTTCAGCGAGACGGACTTATTGATTTTGTTGAAATTTGTTTCGCTGGTAAGGATTTCGTTGATCATTGTCGTTCGCAGCAGCTCGTTACATTCTTCTTCAAAGGAGATCCCATTCATGTTTCTGGAATAGTCATTCTCCGTCTGAAGGTCTTTTCTCAGAAAGCTTGAAATACTGCGATTGAGCAGGGGCCAGTCACGACTCACTACACCGGAATTGTAGCTATATAGCTGGGGAAAGAGCGAGTAGTCAGGCTGATCTTCATCACGATTACCATAAAACCATACGGTTCCCGACTGTTTGGTGAAAACCTTCTTAATCAGGTCTTTGAAAACGTTGGCCTGCTTTTCCTTGTCGCTCAGCACCTGGTTGTCCCGCTTGGCTTGCTCGTCCATGTCCTTCAGCTGCCTTCTGAAATCAAACTCCCGGATATCTCCGCCTTCTTCCGGCCAGTATACCGTTTCTGGTTGCAGATAGGCTTGCTGGTTTTCGTATATTTTGTTGTAGGCAGCGAACAATAAGGGCGTTTCCACAAACTGCAATCTGCGAAAAGGGTAGGTGAGCTTCTGGCCATCCTCGTACTCATTCACAATATCCCTGATGAGCAGGCCAAGGGTGTCGGTCAATTGCCCGAGGTACTCCGAGGTGTAGTTGTCGTCGGGGTATTGATAGATTGCGTAAGTCACACTGTCGACCGTGATTTCTTTTTTCTCGTAGGCGCCAATGGCCAGCGATATCTTCGGGAGTGGATATTCGGGCTGAAAACGGAAGACGTTCCCGTCTGTGATAATCTCGCCCTGGGAGACGGCAGTTTGGCTTTCTTTTACCTTTACCTCCAGCTGAAAGTCGATAAACGACGTTCTTTCCTTTCTGGGTGACTCCCGGCTGTAGCCAATCTGTGTGTCGGGGTACCAAAGCACGTCAGAGGTCAGCAGCACATAGTCTGGCTGCAAATAGGCGTATTTTTTTGGCAGGGCAAACATCAGGTAGTCCCTTGGGAACTCGTACCGCTCCTGATCCACTTCAAGGTGGGCCACCGACTCCCAGATAGCACCCTCGTAGCTGATTTCTACATCTGCTTTTTCGCCTGGTTGAAGTGTTATGGCATTATTGATTGAAACCACCTGCAAATGCCGTTCAAAGTCCACTTTGGTATCATTCACGGTCAAGCTGCTGATGTCGAGGCCCGGGTTCAGTGTGAAATAGAAGCCTGCCAGGGGCTCACTACGGTTATTCTTTACCGTTAAGGCGGAAGTGGATATGAGTTTGTTTTCAACCTGCTCAAGGTGAATGCGGTGGGCGAGAATGTCCACGTTCGGCACCTCAGCCCACTGTCCATTAACAGCAATCATCTCTTGCCGCAGCGCTATGGGCGTTTCCCGCAGGGCAACCAGCCTAATCATGATGACGGCAGCTGCAGCAACCAATACCATTCCAACCAGGCCAGTGAGCAGCTTCACCCTTTTGTGGCTGGCGAGGCGGTCAAGGAAGAAGGCCGTAAGGAACAGAAACGCCACTCCGGCCACCAGGTAGAATGCCCGCTGCCATAAGGCGAAATCAAGGTGGGCAAAGCCGGTCATCTCTGACGCTAACATAGGCAGCCGGAAGGCCATGAAGTCGAGGATGTAGGAGAACTTGTCGAAGTAATAGATAAGCTCCACTGCCGACAGCCCCAACAGCAGCACAATGGTGATGGGCTGGTTGCGCAATAAGGTCACAAACAAAAAGGCGATGCCCGTTGTGAAAATGACGGATGGCAAACTTATCAGCAAGGGATAAATGACGAAGGCCAGCGGATTGAAGGCAGTGTTCGGGTTGGTCAGGTTGACAATCAGCGGAATACACAGAAGCAGCAGGTTCAGCCAAAAGAACAGGTTGAACAGGGCCAGTGCTTTGCCCAGCACGTAATCGAGGTTAGAGATCGGGCGGGCGAAGAATACCTCGTTGGTGTCGAGTTTCTTGTCCTTCTTGATCAAACCAGTAGCCAGGAAGACCACAGCGGCTGCCTGCGCAATGCTGATCATGACCATGGTGGTGTAGGGCATCATCCAGCTATTGGAAAGCTCAAACCGCCGGGGCTGGTCAATTTCTGAGAAAATCGCCAGGTTAAAAATGACCACGAAGCCAATACCAGCCAGTGACACGATCCGGAAAAACCAGTTGCGCCAAACCACTTTGGACTCGTAGCGGGCGATGGTCAGTATGTTCGAAACAGCACTCATACCAGCGAAACACCCAATTGATTTTCCATAAAATAGACGTAGGCGTGTTCCAGGTTAGGATTTACATTTTTTGCCTCCGGATGGGGCTGATTTGTGGCAATAAGTTGCGCTTCCCACAGGCCTTCCACGGGAATTGTGGAGACTACCGAATACTTGTTTTTCAATGCTGTAAACTCTTCATCTCCAAGCGTTACCTGCCAAACGTGCCCACGCACCTGATCAATCATGCCTTCCGGCGAGCCTTTGAAAGCTACTTCTCCCTTGTTCAGCATAGCCATATTGTGACACGTGCTGCTGATGTCGCCCACAATGTGGGTGGAAAGGATGATGGTAACGTCTTTCTGACTGAGATCGGACAGGATATTCCTGAAGCGGATCCGCTCTTCCGGATCAAGGCCTGTGGTGGGCTCGTCAATCACCAGCAGTTTGGGGTCGCCAATCAGTGCCTGTGCAATGCCCAACCGTCGTTTCATACCGCCAGAGAGCTTGTTGGCCATGCGCTCCCTCACGTCCAGAAGGCCCACCTGATCCAACAGGTGATCAACCTTGATCAGCCGGTCTTTCTTTTTCAAGTTGCTGGCCAATCGGGCGGCGTAGTCAAGAAATTCCCAGGTCTTCAGCTTGGAAAAAAAGGTAAAATCCTGGGGGAGGTAACCAATCATGGCCCTTATCTTTTGGCGGTGCTCGTTGATGTCCAAGCCTTCAATGAGAATAGAACCCGACGTAGCACTTTGCAAAGTCACCAGCGTGCGCATGAAGCTGGATTTGCCGGCGCCGTTGGGCCCCAGTAGGCCAAACATGCCGGTGCCGATGTCGAGGTCGACGTTGCGTATGGCCGCATGTCCGTTGGGATAGATTTTTGAGAGCCCTCTTATTTCAATGTTCATCAGCTACAGTTCACTTACAATAGGTGCTTGTTTTCCCGCCGGGATTACAAGCTTGTTTGAAATACGAATTCAAATTGTGACACACAGTCAGTCCTTAATCCTGGATCTGGATTTTGCTGCTTTTGTCTTTAGTGAATTGTATGTCGTCGACCCCGTCGATCCTCAAAAAAGAATCGTTAAGTATGCTGCCACGAAGCTGCACAACCGGTGACCAGATCATTACTTTCGAATGGTCGATTTTCACAGATAGCGAGTTCACACTCAACCCACTTGCGTCCAGGTTCGCATTGTCTGACGCTGCTATGCTAAGGTTCGTTACATTGACATCTCCATCCATTCTGATGCTGCCGCCAGACTGCGTAATGGACAGGGCCTGCTGACTCAAGTTTGTCAGGCTGGCCGATGCCCTGGTGGCTTGCAGTCCTCTGAATGTGTTTTGGGAAACAAAGACGGTCACCTGAACCGGCTTGCTGCTGGTAATTTCGTTGATTTTGAGGTTCAAAGTATCTCCAACCATCTCGTAGTTGAGATTCGATAGAAAACTACCATCAATGCTTTTTACTTCTATATGAGGTTCGTTTGACGAGCTTATGGTTACCCTGTGTTCCGAGTCTGACAGCACAATGTACCCGACGTTGCCAAGGGGTGCTTTTTCAACTTGCACTTCTGTACCACTCAAATCCCTTTTGTATCCCAGAAAACGAATTTCGGCGAATGCTGCCATCATATAAATAAGGATGAATCCGAAGAACCCGATAAGTATCTTATTGCTGAGCTTCATGGTGGTCATTTTAAAGTTTCAATATGTTTTTTCAATTCGCTTGACGTAATGCCAAGCATGGCCGCATGGCGCAGGAAGTCGGGGAGCACCTTGCTGAAGAACTCCTGCTTCTTGCTTTCGAGAATAATCTTTTGAGCGTCTTTGTTCACAAAGTACCCGATACCTCTTTGGTTTTCGATGATGTCCATGGCTTGTAATTCACTATAAGTTCTCATGATCGTATTGGGATTGACGCCCATTTCTGCTGCCAGTTCCCGCACGGAGGGAATTTTCTCCCCAGCAGGAAACTCACCACTCACCACCTTGTCGGTGATGGTGTCTGCGATCTGCAGAAAAATGCTTTTACCGTTTTGAAATTCCATACTACACCTCCCTTTCTTTAAGTTTCCTGTAGGCCACAAATAGCATGACCGCATTGGCAATGATCACCACCACGCCGAAAAAGCGGAATGCAGTATGCTCGTTCGTAGGCAAAAGCCACATCCCTTCTTCGGGATCACGGTGATATTGATTGAGACCCAACGGTTCTGCCACCAGATAAATGACCGTAGAGTAGAAAATGACGATGACAGCCACCGAAAAAAGTGTTTTGACCAGGGGCTGCTTTGAAAATATGGCAGCACCGGTGAACGGAACCACAAAAAGCAGCAGCGCCAGGCCGATGATCATTGTGCTGAACCAACCGACAGAATCAATCCCATTTGGCATTTCCACTGTAACCAGTTGTTGAATGCCGATAGGGTCGAATGAAAATTCAGTGAACAGGGTGAAGAAATATCCCTGCAGGTTAAAAGTGATCCAAAACAACAACGGAAGCGCCAGCAACATGAGTCCGATTCTGGTGATCAATTCGAACACGAATTTTTCCGTCATCGATGCAGGCACCAACAGGTAGTTCATCGTGCTTTCTTTCGAACGAAAGGCAGGAAATGAATAGCCCACATAGAGTAGCCCAAACACAATCACAAACCCAATAAGGAATCCCCTGAAATTGTCGAGGTCGTGAGGTCGAAAATCCTCAGTTGCCTGAACGAAAGATAGCAGGATAAACACCACACCCACATAAGCCCCTGCGGAAAAGCCCAGCAGCTTGTTGTTATGAACAAAGTGCTGCCTGCACAGTAGCAGGAAACGACGGCTGTTAAATATATTACTGGACATAGCTTTTCAATTTTTCATTGCCATTCAAAATGGCGTTAAACAATAATTCGATGTCTACAGACGAGCTGCCATTTGCTTGAGAAGTAATCACTTTGTAGCCACCAGGCACCATTTCGCTGTAAAGTATGTCATCTCCTTCAGCTGTCGAGCTGTTGGAAAAATGAAGCCGTGACGAAATATCGAAAAGGTCTTTCTGCATGATAAACTGGCCACTGTCGAGCATGATGATGCGGTCAATCAGGTTTTCCACGTCTTTTACCTGGTGCGTGGAAATAATAACGAGCTGGTCTTCATCCAAAGCTCCCGCCAGTATCCTGCGAAAGATGGCTTTAGAGGGTATGTCGAGCCCGTTGGTGGGTTCGTCTAGCACCAGCAGCCTGCATTTAGTAGAAAGTGCGAAGCAGATCAGAAACTTCTTCTTTTGTCCGTAGGAGAGCTTCTGTAAGCTTTCGGTTTCAGGAAGCTCAAAGTCTTTCAGCAGCCTTTGGAGCAGTGCGCCATCAAACCTGGGATAGAAATCCGCATTGGCTTTGATGAAATTGGCAATGGAGATTCCAGGCAGATAAAACTCCTCCGATACGAAAAACATGTCCTCAAGAAAAGAGGGCTGGCGTTTTCCAGGCTCGTAATTGTTCACGTTGACCGTGCCGCCGTCGGGGAACAGCAATCCGATCATCAGCTTCAATAGAGTGGTTTTGCCGGCGCCGTTCTTGCCCAGCAAGCCAACAATGCTGCCTGCGTTGATCTGGCAGTCGAGCTCCCGAAACAGCGGTCGGCGCTTGTTGCCATAGTTAAAGTTAAGTTTCTTGATGTCAATCATTGCATGTGATTTACTGTATTACTTCACTAGTACGGCACAATGGTAAAAAAGGTTTTTTGGAAATGCAAAAGGAGGGGGGAGTTTTTTAAAAAAAGTAAGAAGTGGGGAGACGGAAGACGGGAGAAAGAAGACATTCGGATATTCAGACGTTCGGATGTTCAGAGAGGAGTCGGGAGAGGGGAGAGCGAAGACAGGAGTCAGGAGACAGGAGACTGAAGTGAGGAGTTGGGAGAAAGAAGACATTCGGATATTCAGACGTTCGGATGTTCAGAAAGGAGAGCGAAGACAGGAGTCAGGAGACAGGAGACTGAAGTGAGGAGTTGGGAGAAAGAAGACATTCGGATATTCAGACGTTCGGATGTTCAGAAAGGAGAGCGAAGACAGGAGTCAGGAGACAGGAGACTGAAGTGAGGAGTTGGGAGAA